>JBCCGX010000197.1:0-11581 GCA_039029035.1 Acidobacteriota bacterium
AGCCAGACGACCGGCGGGGCCACCACCGGCGAGCCGCTGCTGCGGCGTAGCTGGTCGATGGTCCGTTGCTGGACGATGGCGACGACCAGGGTCAGGCCGAAGAGCAGGGTGGCGGCGATCGCCAGCGGCCGGATCCAGGCCGGGGCTCGTCGGTCGGGGTCTGTTGGGGCCGGGTCTGTCACGGCGATCGAGGGCGATGCGGCGACCGCCCTGGCGCTCGCCCGCAGCTGGCCGATGAGCTGTCGATACTCGGGATCCCGGTCGGTTTCCAGGGCCTGGAGCGAGGCGCTGACCTCACCGCGCTCGACGACTTGGCAAAGGTGGCGAGCGGCCGCCAGGCTGTCGTCGTCGAGGCGACCCGATCGGCGAGCTGCGCTCAGGACGGTTGCGGGCAGCCGGGTGCGCAACCCACAGCGTAGCACGCGGCCGTCCACTGCCGCGACGTCGCAGCTGCCGACCAGCGGGCTGGTGTCGGCCGGAAGGGCGAGCAGGGAGCCGCTCTCGGTCACCTCGAGCACGGCCCATTCGTGTACGCCCGGATCGGCGTCGAGTGGCAAGGTCAGGAGATCGCCAAGTGCTGGTGGCTGATCCCGGGCCTCGTCGAGCTGTGCTGTGACGGCGCGCAGGCGGGCGTGGGCGCGGCCGGCCTCGCGGCGCAGGCGCTCCGTGGCGATACGATGGGTCATAGCGCCACCCGCACTTTCTGGCGCCGCTCGGGCGCTGCTGTGGGCGGTGCTTCGGCGGCCGGATGGGGCGCGTGCTGGGGGCGTGCGGCGGCCTCCTGGCAGATCCCGACGGCGCGGCCGAGGGTGGCGTAGAGCTCTTTGAACCGAGCCCTTGGGATATCGAGCTGCTCGGCGAGCTGACGCTGCGAGGGTAGAGCCCCGGCGTCGCGCGCCGTGTGGCTCCACAAGAAGACCCATAGGCGGTGCAAGTAAGTGCGTGTACGCGGCGCTACCGGTTCGGCTTCGAGGGTCTCACCGACGCAGGCAACGAGCTGCTCGAACGCCTGGCGCTCTTCGAAGCGCGCCGCCTGGGGCAGCCCGCGCGCCAGGTCCTCGAGCTCGCGATCGGTTTTGGGGGACGCGGGAGTGCCGGCCCACAGGGCGGACCACTGCGTTCGCACGCGATCCTTCAGGAGCTTCGCCAGGTGCTGGAAGCGAAAGGTTTCGATGCCGCGATTCGCCAGCCGCGCGACGCGATCGGCCAGCTGAGCGATCAGCGGATCGAGCGCCGTGCCGCGGGCGGTGACGAGATCAGGCAGGAGCTCCTCGCTCCAGTGCCGTGCCGCCCGCTCGAGCTCCGCGTCGGCGTTCGTCGGCTGCGGTGGTGTCGGCGCGGCGTGGGGCGACACCAGCGCCAGCACCGTATTGTTGCGTACCGCCGGATCGCCCTCGGCGATGCGCAAGGTGCCGCGGTCGACGGCGGCGCACACCGCGGCGCGCAGCGCGGTGTAGACGCGAAATCCGATCGGATCGTGCTTGCGCTGGATCTCGTGCAGGTAGTAGCGGATGTTGTTGAACACCAGGCCTTCAACGTTGGCCTTGCGCTCGAGCTGCGCCGCCAGGCTCGGCAGTCGGCGCAGAAAGACCGCCGAGTAGCAATCGCTGGCGAGCTCGTCGAGCGCTTCCTCACTCCAGTTGGCGAAGCCGTAGAGTCCGACACAGGCGGGGGAGGTGCCGAATAGTCCGCGCTGCCGCATCTCGGCAGTCAAGGCGTCGCGCAGCTTGCGCCACGGCGACTCGAGCTCCTGCCGGGTGACGTCGCCGCGGACCAGGTCGCGGACATGCTGGGTGAAAACGAAGTTGCGTGGCGCCATGAAGTCGGGGAAGACGATCGATATACAGCAGTGTATTGCATCTCCCTCCCCGGCCGGTTACCGGCCGGCTCGGCCGGGCCGCGAACTATTCGATACCCCGGTCCTCGGCCAGACCGATCTCCCTTTTGGGGGCGGCGGGTTTGGCGCCGGCGCCGAGAGGGGGAGACCGGTCCGGGGCGACGAGGGGCCTCGTAGGGCGATTAGTCGCTATCGCTGTCGTCGCTATCGCTATCGCTGTCGTCGCTATCGCTATCGCTATCGGTATCGCTGTCCTCGTCATTCACGCCCAGGATCACCAGCTCTTGGCGAAAGAGCACGCCGTTGGTGCCCTGCGGAATGGGGGTGGTGATCAGCACGCCGGCGGCGCCGAGGAAATCGCCGGTGCCGCCGACGATCGGCACCCTCGAGGTCCCGAGGTCGGATTCACGGCCGGTGACGGTAAGCGAGCCGGAGAAGCCCGAGTTGTCGAAGAAGGTCAGGGTCCAGGAGCAGTGGCCGAAGTTGTTGTCCGGGTCGTCCGGCAAGGTCGGGTGATCGGTGCTGGAGAAGTCCGGCGCGCCCGGGTCGGTGCGGATGCAGTAGCCGGCGTTGCGCCCGATGACGGTGTCGGCGTCGGCGGCGAGGAGCTTCTGGTCGAACACGAAGACGTCGCCCGGCGAGTCGAGGCCGTCTTCGACATCGGCGCCTTGGCGAATGCCGCCGTCGGTGCGGCCATCGGCGAAAGTGAGAAAAGTGAGCTCGTCGGCGCTGGCTGTGAGCGCAGCACAAGTCAGCAGGGTCAGGGCAACCGTGAGCCAAGCAGCGCGGGGTCTCATTGCATCGTTCTCCTAGGTCATCCATAGTTTTGCAACAGAGGCTCTGTACAGAACCTTGCAGCGTAACAGCTCGGTTGCCCAGGCGTCGAGCCTCGGGAGGTGTGGCGATCCGCCGGCGACAGGATCGCCGGCGGGGCGCAGGGGTGCCCAGCGGTCGGTTGCCTATTGCGCTCGTAGAGTCTTGATCGGGTCGGTCCGGGCGGCGCGGCGGGCCGGCAGGTAAGAGGCGGCCAAAGCGACGGCGAGGAGCACGAGACAGACGGCGATGTAGGTCGAGGGGTCGGTGGCGGTGATGCCGAAGACGAGGTCGGTGAGGAGGCGGGACAGGGCGAGCGAGCCGCCGAGGCCGAGAGCCAGGCCGATGGAGGCGAGCAGCAGGCCGCGGCCAAGGACGAGGCGCAACAGATCGCCGTGACGGGCGCCGACGGCGAGGCGAATGCCGAGCTCCCGCTGGCGCTGGTGGACGCTGTAGAGCAAGGTGCCGAAGAGGCCGACGGCTGCGAGCAGCAGGCCGAGGCCGGCAAAGCCGCCGAACAGGAAGGAGTAGAAGCGAGGCTCGGCCAAAGACAGGGCGATGCGCTGCTCTAGGCTGGCGACGTCGCCCACCGGCAGATTGGGATCGAGATCCCACACGATGTGTCGCAGGGCCGGTGCCAGGGCGGTGAGCTGATCGCTGTCGGTGCGAGCGACCACTGCCATCTCCTCCTCGTCGACGCCGTAGGCGTAGTAGGGCAGATAGACCGCGTTCTCGTTCGCCCAGGCGGCGCCCCAACGTCTGACGTCCTCGACCACCCCGACGATCACCAACTCGTCGTCGATCATTTGCAGCGGCTGGCCCACCGCTTCACGGCCAGGAAACAGGCGCTGTGCCAGAGGGCGGTTGACCACGACCGGCACCGGGTTGGCTTCGGCGTCCTGCCAGCCGAAGCCGCGGCCAGCGCTGAGCCGCGCCCCCAGGGTGTGGAAGTAACCGGGTGAGACCGGGTGGACGAAGGAGCGGATCGGCTCTGCGTTCTCGGTGGTGGTGAAGCGGGAGCGCCAGCAGCACCGATGGTTGCCGGTGAAATCGAACGGCACGGTCCACCCCAGGGCGGCCGAGCGCACACCGGGCAACGCTTCGATACGCTGCAGCAGCTCACGGGTTGCCTGTTCGCGGCGCTCCTCGTCGTAGCCTTCGCCGAGGCGAAGTTGCATCCGGGCCAGCCCCTCGGGCTGGAAACCGAGCTCGACCCGTAGCAGTCGGAAGAGGCTGTGGCCGAGCAGACCGGCGCCGGCGAGCAGCACCAGGGCCATCGCCACTTGGGCGACCACCAGGCTGTTGCCCAAGCGGCGGTTCGTTCGGTCTTCCGAGCCGCCGGTTCGGCTCGACAAGGCGCCGCTGAGGCGTGTCCTTGCGCCTTGCCAGGCCGGCGCCAGGCCGAAGAGGAGGCCGGTCGCGAGAGCTGTGGCCACGGCCAGAGTGAGGATGCGCAGGTCGACCGCCACCTCGACGAAGCGCGGCAGGTCGCCGGGCATCCAGCGGCCCAGGGCGCGGGTCATGGCGAAGGCCAGAGCGATACCGCCGAGGCCGCCGAGCAGCGCGAGCAGCAGGCTCTCGACCATCACCTGGGATGCCACGCGAACGCGGTGGGCGCCAAGGGCCAAGCGTAAGGACATCTCGCGTCGACGTTCCCGACCGCGCGCCAGCAACAAGCCGGCGACGTTGAGGCAGGCCATCAACAGCATCAAAGACACTGCGCCGAAGAGCATCAGGAGGGCGCCGCGCACCTGCCCGACGGTGGCGTCGTGCAGCGCCACCAGAGGAGTGGCCCGGGGCGTTCCATCGAGCTCGCGGCGTTCGTTCGGCTGCTCCTCGGCGACGGCTACGGCGATGGCGTCGATCTCCGCTCGAGCCTGGTCGAGACTGACCTCGGGGCGCAGGCGCGCGGCGACGCCGAGCAGCCAGGTGTCCCAGCGGCCCATCACCTCGGCGCTCGCATCGATGGGTAGCCAGACGTCGACCCGCTGGCCGGTAAGGATCTCCGGCGGCACGAAGTCCGACGCCATCACGCCGGCAACGGTCCACGCCTCACCGTTGAGAGAGATCGTTCGGCCAACGATTTGCGGATCGCCGCCCCAACGTCGCTGCCACAAACCGGCGCCGAGCACCGCCACTCGCTGGCCGGGAGCGAAGTCGTCACCCGTTAGCAATCGGCCGACCGTCGGCCGGCCGTCGAACAGGGTGAAGAAATCGCGGTTGACCCGGGCGGCGGCGATCGACAGCGGTGGCCCGTCGCCGGTTAGGTCGATCGGTTGGTCGTAGGCCGCAGCGAAGATTTCGAAGGACTTGGTCTTCGTCTGCCAGCGCTCGAACAACGGCCCGGGGTGGGAGCCCTCGTCGAAGTAGACCAGGCGTTCGGCTTGCGGATAGGGCAGGGGCCGCAGCACGATGCAGTCGACGACGCTGAAGATCGAGGTCGTGGCACCGATACCCAGCGCCAGGACGGTGACCACCGCCAGGCCGAAGGCAGGTCGTCGGCCCAGCGAGCGCCGTGCCAGGCGGCTGTCGTCGACCAGGGATCGAACCAGGTTTGCGGGACTGCGGCGCAGTCGACCCAGGGTACCGGCAGGCAGAGCGAGGGTGTGCCAGATCGCGGCCAGCCGTGCCCTCAGGGCTGCCCCCAGGGCGGTGGCGCAGCAATGGACCAGCGCCGCCAGATGGCGTCGCCGGCCGTGTCGCCGGCTGTCCGCCAGCAGATCGCGAAAGGTCTCGAGAGCGTCGTCGCGCGCGTCGGCGAAATCGGCCGGCATGGCGTGCAGAATCAGAGCGTAGAGGCGCTCGGCCAGGTTGCGGGGTTTCATGACGCCCCCTTCGGCTCACCCGCCGCCAAGCGGGCCCGAGCCACCGCCGAAAGCCGTTCGAGTCGCCGAGCCTCGCCCCGCGCCCGGGCCATGCCGCGGTCGGTGATCTCGTAATAGCGCCGCCGCTCCTCGGCCTTTGGCAAGCGCCCCAGATCACGCACTAAGCCGTCGCGCACCAGGCGCTGCAGGGCCCGGTGCAGATTGGCCGGATCCATCCGGACGCCATCGTCCGACATGTGGGCGATCTCCTTGATCAGCCCATAACCGTGGCAACGGCCGCCGGCCAGGCCGAGGAGGATGAGATAGTCGCGCGGCTGCAGGATCGCGGCCGGTGGGGGAGAGGAAGACGCGTTGGAAGACGAGGTCGAGCGACGTTCATTCATGCAACCAGCGTAGCTGTCGGGTGACTATTTGTCAATCGACAATTATTGGGCGCAACTAGTGGTCGAGGGGCTTGTCGGTCATCCCGTTGGACCGCGACCGGACAAGGCGAGATTTGAATGCCGGCTGGCTTTGCTTTAGCCTCCGAGGCGATCGAAGGACGAAAGGAGGCGCCATGACATCCGATGCATCCAACCCGCCGCCCGCCACAGACAAGGACTGGGGCACCGTGCCGCTCACCGCCGACGAGGGTTATTTCCTCGCCGGTCCGCGGAGCCGCTTCTCGGAGCTGCAACGTCTGTTCCGCATCATGGCCGGCTTCATCCGTGGCTTCCGCGGACTGCATTTCGTCGGTCCCTGTGTCACGGTGTTCGGCTCGGCGCGTTTCCGCGAAGACAACCCCCATTACCAGCTCGCTCGCGACGTTGGTAGCGAGCTGGCGCGCAAGGGTTTCGCCGTGATGACCGGCGGCGGCCCGGGGATCATGGAGGCGGCCAACCGTGGCGCGCGGGAGGCGGGCGGCCTGTCGGTCGGCTGCAACATCGAGCTGGCGCACGAGAGCAAGCCCAACCCCTACCTCGATCACTGGATCGATTTCCGCTACTTTTTCGTCCGCAAGGTGATGTTGTTGAAGTACTCGAGCGCCTTCGTGCTGATGCCCGGCGGCCTCGGCACCATGGACGAGATCTTCGAGACCGCCACGCTGATCCAATGCCAGAAGATCGACAACTTCCCGCTGGTGCTGATGGGCAAGGACTTCTGGCGTCCGATGCTCGATTTTCTGGAAAACACCATGGTCGCCGAAGGCACCATTCACCAGGCCGACGTCGATCGCTTCGTGGTAACCGACTCGCCGAGCGAGGCGGTCGAGCACATCCTCAAGGTCGCGACCGAGCGCTTCGGTCTCGAATGGCGTCCCAAGCCGAGCTGGGTCTTGGGGGAGAAGGCGCCGAAAGATGGCCATGGGGCTTCGGCTTGACAACGGACTAAAACCTACGCGGTTTAGAATGAAGCCTGGTGTCATGAAAGACAAATCGAATCTAACGCGTCAGATACATCCCATGCCCACGTTCGTTCGCGATGCACTGGTCCAGGAAGCCTTGATGGAAGCTTTCCGCGAACGTCCGGACTATCAACAGAACGATTACATCGGCTGGATCAATTTGGCCAAGCGTGCGGAAACAAAGGGGCGACGACTGGCCCAAATGCTGGACGAGCTTCGGCGCGGGGGTGTTTACATGAACATGGCGCACCCGCCCAGTCGACGGGCCTAACGTCAGCGAACCCATTCGCTGCAAACGGAACCGCGGGCCGCGTGGATCCTGAAGTTACCTCCTTTTTCTCTGAAGGGCGCCGCTGCCTGGGGTTAACATGCCTGATGTCTTTCAATGTGACAGCTGCAATCTGAGTTTTACTGTCGGCGGGTTTTATTACAATGCTTTCGGCACAGGATATGGGTCAGAGGCGCTCTTGGTCTGCTTGCAATGTGGCACTCAAGGAACCGCTCAGATTGCCTTGAGGTACCGGGGGCCGAAGCACTATCTTCTGTATGACGTCTCGGTGGCGTCTGTTCCGCAAGAAAGTCGAGTCGCCTTCATGAAGTTTCTGCGCTCGAGGGAAGAGCTCTCACTGCAGGCGTCCCGTGACTTGCTAGACGCCCTGCCACTACGGCTCGAAAAGGACGTTCAACAAGAGTCGGTGGACGAACTGGTTGCGACACTAAGCGCGATAGGTGTATCTGCCCAAGTCTCGGAGTCCGGCAAAGAAGACAATCCAATCTTTGGTCCACTGCTAAAAGATCGGCTGAAGATGGCAGCGGGGCCGGAGGATGCCGAAGAAGAATCCGATCGAGAGACTTGGCGATCCGTCCCCCTGCGGGGCGAGTTGCTAGAACCCTCGGGGGAATTCGACTTGTCGCTTCAAAAATGTAGGCACTGTGATGCCATCGGGGACTTTGCTTCCGCCCTCCCTGAGGGATACGACAAATGTCCGCGGTGCTCGAAGAGTACGCTTCGCGTCAGCTTGAGTTGGATCACCTAAGCGCGCGAGCTCGAGGATTCCAACGGATGCCTCTCTTCGTGACGCCGACTTTGCAAACCCCACGTCTCGTTTTGCGAGAGGTGCGTGATGAGGACTGGCGGCAGATTTTGCACTTGCGATCGGACCCGCAGGTGAATGCCCTGGTGCAAAGACCCCTCTCCAAGTCGAAGCAAGACGCCCTGGCCTTCATCAGGAAGGTTGCTGGGGGCAATCGAACCGGGGAGATGATCTATTGGGGCATCGTCTTGCCCGCAGCGAATCAAGTGGTGGGCTCGATTTGCTTGTGGCAGTTCTCGGCCGACCGTAAGACGGCTGAAGTGGGCTACGATCTATCGGTTGCAGCGCAAGGCAAGGGCTACATGACCGAAGCGTTGCAGGCGGTCCTCGATTTCGGCTTGGCTGACTTAGGGCTGACCACGGTCGAGGCCTACACCCAGTCCAACAATGCCGCATCTATCAAGCTGCTCGGTAGGTTTGGTTTTCGGTTGCTGCCAGATCGCAAGGACGCGGACAACGAGCTCAATGCCGTGTATTCCTTGAATGCGGAGACTGGTTTGCCCGACGTCCAGGACGAAGCAGCACCGTCGAACGAGCCACCGGAGAACGATTGATTCGTCGGCCGGCTGCGACAGAACCTGCTGCGCGTCCTGCAGCGAAGGAAGAGTCGAGTGGCCGGCGAGCGGCTGCTGCTTGACAGAAGATTCACTGAAGGTAAGATGCCGCCTCGCTGAATCGAAATTTTCCGACCCTCGAAGGAGTCTTCCATGAGCGCGATCGACCTGTACTACTACCGCCCGAGTTGAAAGAGCTGTGAGCGCACCCGTGCGGTGCTCGAGCGTCACAGCGCGGCGGTGGGGGAAGAGCGCAATAGCCGCAAACAACCCCTGGCCGACGACGAAGCCCAGCAACTGATCAACGATGTCGACCTGGTCCACGTCGCCCGCGGCAAGAAGGTCCGCCAGCTAGCCTCCGGCGACGCCAGCCCCGATGACCTCAAAGGACCGACCGGCAACTACCGGGCGCCGATGATCCGCTCGGGGCAAGATCTCCTGGTCGGTTTCCATCCGGAGACCCTGGAAGGGCTCTTGCGGGCGGGTTAGGTTCGATTCAACTTCCGCACCCCCCACAAGAACAGGTTGGCGCCGACCAGCACCGGCAGCACACCGACGATCGCCGTACCGAGGATGATCTCGCCCAGCTCCTCGCCGTCTTCGATGCCGAAGAGGAAGGCGAGGAGCACGCCGAAGATCATCAGGCCGCCGAGGCTGGCGATCAGGCCGCCGGTCAAAGTCAGCAGCCAGCCGAGGAGGCGGCTGTTGCCTGCGGGTACGGGAGCGCCAGAGGTTGCGGACGGGAGCGGTGGCGGCGCCGGGACCGTGGTCGATGGTGTCGTGGGCACCGTGGGCTGCGCGGGCATCGCCGCGGGCGGTGCCGGGATGGCCGGGGGTGGCGCGGTCAGTTGGGCGGCACGGGTGCGGCGCACCAGGCGCAGGGTCCAGATGAGCTCGAAGCTCAAGATGGCGGGGACCAACAGGAGCAAGAGGAAGATCGACAGGGTGGCGGTGGTGTCGGGATCCTCGAGCTTGGACGCCGCCAGGAGCGGGAAGTCGTAGAGCCCATGGAGGAGGGTAGGGATGACCAGGGCGCGGGTCAACAGCGCGCGGCGCGCAGCCGCCGGGGCGGCGTGGGCGCGACCGGCGTAGTAGCCCATGATGGCGCCGAGGAAGGCGTGGCCGGGCACGGCGGTGAAGGCGCGTAGAAAGGCCGAGGTGCCGCCACCTTCGGCGACGTAGAGGATGTTCTCCAGGGTGGCGAAGCCGAGGGAGGCGGTGACACCGTAGACGATACCGTCCATCGGCTCGTCGAACTCGCTGTGGCGCATCGCATAGAGCCACAGGACGAGGAACTTGAAGATCTCTTCGGGGATGGCGGCGCCAAAGAAGGCGCTGATCAGGCCGTAGAGGAGGGGCGATTCGACCGCTTGGGCAGCCTGGTAGGCCGGCCAAGCGAAGAGCAGCACCGGCGCGACGATCAGCGCGCCCAGGCCGAAGGTCTTCCACAACACCTCGGCGGGCTCGCGAAAGACATCCCGGGCGTGGAAGTACCACACGAGGAGGAACGACGGGGTGATGGCCGAGGCGGCGAGGAAGGCGGCGGTCATGGCGTAGGTTCTCGGCGACGACAAGGACTTGCCTCAAAAGGCTGAAAGGCGTCCTTGCGCAGCGACGAGCCGGCCGAGTGTAGCAGCCGGGGGCGCAGGTGAGGCCCCGGCGCCCGGCAGGCGATCTCGGCTCTCTGTATAATCCACTGCACGCCTGGCATTTACGGCGAGAATTCGAGGCTCCCGGTGCTTGCGCCGAGCGAGCCCCGCCCGGAGACGAGTTTTGGAGGAGAGATCGTGTCGGGGATAACGGCCATCCCGTTGGTATCGGTCATTGCGACCATTCTGAGCGTCGAAGCCCACCACGCGCGAGTCGATGCCGGTCTGGTGGAGGGGATCCGGCCGGACGATTCGGCGATCATCTACTACACCATGCCGGTCGACGGCGAGGAAAAGAAAGTCATCGTCAATCGCGGCATCGTGGTGCAGCTAGATGACCACTCGAGCGTGCTGCGAGTCGATGCCGAGTTCTTCGTCTTGCCGGGTTACTCGGTGGAGTTCGAGATCCCGGTGACCCGGGTGTCGCCGACCTCGATCCTGGAGCTGACCCGGTCGCGGTTGATGGCCAATCGATCGAACGAGTCTTTACGTACCCTGATCGACATCATGGTGCCGGAAGACGAGTTCATCGAGCAGCAGGTGCTGCAGCTGATCGCCGACCGCCGGAAGCGCCGCGGCGTCGAGTCGTTCTCGACCCGGCCAGACATCGAGCCCGAGAGGGCTCCGGTCGACCAGCCGGAAGTCTCGGCGGAGATGGCGGCTGTGGTGCGGGAATGGGCCCAGGCGTGGTCGGACCAGCGGGTCGAGGACTATCTGGCGTTCTACTCACGTGGCTTCCTACCGACCGGGGGAGCCGGCCGTTCGGTTTGGGAGGCGCAGCGCCGGCGCCGAGTTTCGCGGCCCAGTTTCATCAAGCTGGAATTGCACTTCCTCAAGTCGCGGCTGATCGATGCCAGCCGTGGCTGGATCGAGTTCGAGCAGTCCTATTGGTCCGACACCTTTCGCGACACCGTGGTGAAGCGCCTCGAGTTGATCCACGAGGAGGGTGGCTGGCGTATCTTGCAGGAGAGGGTCGGCAGCTGATCCTGGGCTGCCGTGGCCCCGACGATGCGCGTGGTAGGCTGTGTGAACGTCTTGTCTGTCCGTGCTGAATCCGAACTTCACAGATCGCTGTCGCGATCTTCCGGGATGACAAAGGAGGCCTCGATGCGCTGCTCCCCTGCGCCAGCTCGACTAGCCGTTGCTTTGATTTGGATGCTTTCTCTGGTTTTGTCTTCTGTTCCGACGCTTGGCGCACCGACCTCGGAGTACCAGCTACCGCCGAAGGCCCTGACCGATATCGTCGATCGACCGTTGACGCCGCAGGTGCGTAGCAGTCCGGATCAGAAGTGGCTGCTGCTGCTCGAGCAGCCGAGCTTGCCGTCGATCGCCGAGCTCGCCGAAACAGAGCTGCGGCTGGGCGGCCTGCGGTTCAAACCGCAGAACAACGGCCCCAGCCGCGGGCGAGCGGCGGCTGGTATCGAG
>JBCCGX010000198.1:0-11568 GCA_039029035.1 Acidobacteriota bacterium
ACTCTGATCAGCAACGGCTTTCTCGGTCTCGCGCTGGTGCTGCTGGTGTTGGCGTTGTTTCTCGAGCTGCGATTGGCCGCGTGGGTCGCCCTGGGCGTGCCGGTCTCGTTCCTCGGCGCCTTGTGGCTGATGCCGACTTTGGATCTGTCGATCAACATCGCGTCGCTGTTCGGCTTCATCGTCGTCCTCGGCATCGTGGTCGACGATTCCATCGTCGTCGGTGAGAACGTCTTCCGGCACCGTCAGGCCGGCAAAGAAGGGATCGTTGCGGCCATCGACGGGGCGCGGGAAGTCGCGGTGCCGGTGGTCTTTTCGGTGCTGACAACGATTGCGGCCTTCGCGCCGATGACCGTCGTGCCGGGCAACCTTGGCAAGGCGATGCGGGTGATCCCGCTGATCGTCATCAGCACTCTCGTCTTCTCGTTGGTCGAGTCGTTGTTGATCCTGCCCAGCCACCTTGCCCACCTGAAGAGCCTGAGGGGCGACCGAAAACAGGGGCTTTGGCGGCGGATCCAGGGGCGATTCTCGGCCGTTCTAGAGCGCATCATCGAGCGCGATTACACGCGCGTCCTGAACACCGCCCTCGCCTGGCGCTACACGGTTTTTGCCCTGGCGCTCGCTGCACTCCTCTTGACCCTGGGCTATCTCGGCGGCGGGCATTTGGGGTTCTCGCCGTTCCCCCGAGTCGAAGACGACAACCTGGCCGTCTTCCTGACCATGCCGCAAGGCACGACGGCCGAGGTGACTTGGCAGGCCCTCGAGCAGATCGAAAACGCGGCGCAAGAGCTTCGGCGGGAGGTCGAGGCACGTGGGGACCTGGGGGCTTTGCGCCATATCGTCACTTCGATCGGCGATCAGCCGTTCCATGCCAAGCAAAGCGTCAGCACCGGCGGCGTGGCAACGAGTTATGTCGGATCGCATCTCGGCGAGGTGCATGTCGAGTTGGCTCCGGCAGAGGAGCGGTCGATTGCCGGCGCTGAGCTGATTCGCCGATGGCGCGAGCTCACCGGACCGGTGCCTGATGCGGTCGAGGTGGTCTTCAACTCCTCCCTCTTTTCGGCCGGCGAGGCGATCAATATTCAACTCGCCGGTGACGATCTCGATGAGCTCCGGCGAGCGGCCAGCGAGGTGCGATCCGCCCTCACTGCCTATCCCGGTGTTTTCGATGTCGCCGACTCTTTCCGCGTCGGCAAGCAGCAGATGAAGCTACAGATCACCCCTGAGGCCGAATCCCTCGGATTGACTCTGGCGGACCTCGCGCACCAAGTACGGCAAGCCTTCTATGGCGATGAGGTGCAGCGCATTCAACGTGGCCGCGACGAGGTCAAGGTGATGGTGCGTTACACCGACAGCGAACGGCGGTCCATCGCCAGCGTCGAAGACATGCGGATCCGCAGTAGGGCGGGGGAGGAAGTGCCCTTCGCCGTCGCCGGTACGGTCGAAATGGGGCGCGGCTTCGCGTCGATCCATCGCGCCGATCGTCGGCGGACCGTCAACGTGACGGCGAGTGTCGACGAAGATCGGGTCAGCAGCAACGACATCCTCGCCGATCTCCAGGCTGACGTGTTGCCTCGGCTCCTGGCAGGCTACCAACGGGTCAGCTACTCGCTGGAGGGCGCCCAGCAACAGCAGGCAGAGACCATGGGCGGGTTGGCGCGTGGCTTCTTGTTGGCTCTGTTCATCATCTATTCGCTGCTGGCGATCCCTTTCCGCTCGTACCTGCAGCCGCTCATCGTTGGCAGCGCCGTGCCCTTCGGCATTATTGGTGCCTGTTGGGGGCACGTCTTGATGGGCAAGAACATGACCATTTTCTCGCTCTTTGGCATTGTCGCGGTGACCGGGGTGGTGGTCAACGACAGCCTGGTGCTGGTCGACTTCGTCAACCGAGCCCGCCGGCAGGGGGCTACGCTCGAAGCGGCGATCCGTCAAGCCGGCATGCAGCGCTTCCGCCCGATCGTCCTGACTTCGCTGACCACCTTCGTTGGCCTGACGCCGTTGCTGCTCGAGAAGAGCCTGCAGGCCCAGTTCCTGATTCCGATGGCCACCTCGATCGCCTTTGGGGTGCTCTTTACCACGGCGATCATCCTACTCTTCGTGCCGGCGACCTACTACATCCTGGAAGACTTGAAGTCTCTGTTCCGGCGAGGTGAGCGTGGTTAGAGGCGCTCCCCAAACAGCCTCCTAACGATCGAAGAGCGGCGCTCTAGAGCCGCTCCTCGAGCACGACCTCGAGGCCTCGCTCAGGCGAGAACATTTGGCCTTCGCGCACCATTCTGTTCTCTTTGTTCTGCAGGCGAAGCTTGGTTCGCTGGAAGAGCGTAGCGGTGGCGCAGGTTAGCTCGAGATGGGCCAGGCCCTTGCCAGCACAGACTCGCTTGCCGCCGCCGAAGGGTGTCCACTCGTAGCGCTGCGGCTTGGAGTCGAGGAAGCGATCGGGGTCGAAGCGTTCGGGCTCGGGGTAGAGCTCGGGGCGATTACCCATGACGCACAGACCCTCGGCGACGATGGCCCCCTGCGGCACGACATAGCCGCCGACCTCGAACGGAGCGACAGCGGTGCGCACCGCTGCCATCGGTGCAATCGGCCGGCAGCGATGGCTTTCGTGGATCACTGCATTGAGGTACTTGAGCTGGCACAGATGGCGTTGCTCGATCGGCTCGTCGCCGAGCACCGCGTCGATCTCTTCACGCAGCCGCGTCTCGACGTCCGGGTGGGCGAGTACGCGTTCAGCGATCCAGCTCAAGCCGACGCCGGTGGTCTCGTGGCCGGCGAAAAGCAGGGTCAACACTTCATCGAGCAACGACTCCTCGGAAAGCTGGGTCCCATCGTCCTGGCTTGAGTTGATCAAGGTCGTCAGCGCGTCGGGTGATTCGTCGTGATGGTCCGTGGCCAGCGCGCGCCGGCGACGGATCTCGGCCAGGAAGGCCTTGCGGGTCTCTTGTCGCAGGCGCAGGATCTTGCCCCACGGGCTGTAGCGTCCGAGGTCGACCTGCAGAAAGGGGAGGCGAGCGATGGTCGAGCGCGGTCCCTCGCTGGCGTAATGATCGAATTGCTCGAGCAGTTCCTTGGCCTTGCCGGGATCGCCGCTGGCGAGCATCGCTCGCACCAGCACCTCGAGCGCGATGCGGTGATTCTCCGGCACCAACGGGAACGCTTGTCCAATGGGCCACCGCGCCAGGGTCTCCTCAGTGACCTGGCGGATCGTGGGAATGTACTTCAGGATCTGCGGGCCGTTGAACAGCGGGAAGACCAGCTTCTGGCGCTGTCGGTGTGCCTTACCATCGAGGGTGAACGTGGCGTCGAGCCCGAGCAGATTACCCAGCAGCATGCGATGGATCTTGCCTGCATCGAGCACGTCGTAGGAGGCCTTGAACATCTCCTTGACGGTTGCGGGCGAGGTCAGGAAGACCCATTCACCCATCCCCAGAACGCGGATCGAGAAAACATCGCCGCACTCTTCTGCCGCTTCCTCGAGCAGTTTCAGTGGATCGGTCAGAAAGCCCAGGGTCTGGGCGAGAACCGAGCGTGACGGTCGGGGAGGGCGCCGTTGCGAGCTGCTCCCTGCATCTGTGACGAGCGGTTCGTCGGCGCCGAGAGCGGTCTCTTGGCTGGTGGTCATGGGATCTCCTGTGGATTCCGCTGATCGGAGGAGGGCGTTGTCGAGGTCGAACCTTCCGAACGGAAGGTAGGTTCACTGCCCGAAGCTAACTTGGCGAGATCTGAGCAGTGGCCTGGCAAAGCGTTGTTAGATTGTTTGGCGGAGGAAGTTCGGATCTTACTACAGCCCGCGTGAGGCTGAGACCGATCCCTTCTCGAATCGAAGACTACGCCGCGAGTGTTGCAAGGCGTATTACGAAGTCACGTCGGGGAGTGCCAGCCGGATCTGCTGCAACAGTGCGTCGCCGATGACCTCTCGGCGCCAGCCGCGTAGAAGCTCAGGGAGGGCAGGGTTCTGGCGGTTGACGACGCGGCGGACGAGCTGCTGGACCAGCTTTTTGGTGGCTAACACTTCGGGCGCGATGCCAAGCTCGTCGGCGCGGCGACCGACCTGCTGACGCAGGTGGTCGATCTCCTTCTTGTACGGCGTGAGGTTCAGGGGCGGGCGCAGCTTCGGCGGCAAGTCTTCGGGCTCGAGAGCTGCGACCTCGCGCAGCAGAGCGAGGAGGCGCCCTCCATGGCGCTCACGGTCCTTTGGTCGCAGATCGCGAATCGCCGCTAGCTGCTGGCGATTCCGCGGCCTGGCTTTGGCGAGGCGGGGGAGAGCGGCTTCTGGGAGGACGAAGTTGCGCGGCAGGTCACGCCGTCGAGCTTCACGCTCGCGCCAGACACAGAGCCGCTGTAAAGCGGCAAGCTCCCGACGGGACATGGTGTGGGCCCGGCGAAAGCGGCGATAGATCTGCTCCGGAGTCGGTAGGAAGCGCCCGGTATCGAACAAACGCTCGGTCTCCTCTCGGGCCCAAGCGGTGCGGTTCTGGCTCTCGAGGTCCGCGGCGAGTCGCCGGTAAGCGGGAATGAGGTGCTCGACGTCCTGCGCCGCATAGCCTTCCTGGGCCGGGGTCAAGGGACGCCGGAGCCAATCGGTCCGCGTCTGGCCCTTCTCGAGCGACAGGCCGAACAGGGCTTCGACCAGTTTGCCGTAGCCAACACTGTAGCCGATGCCGAGGACCGTCGCCGCCACCTGGGTATCGAACAGTGGCCGCGGCAGCTCGCCGAAACGGTGGTAGAGGACCTCGAGATCCTCACCGCAGGAATGGAAGACCTTGACGATCTCGGGTGATGCGAGAATTTGCCCCAAGGGCTCCAGATCATCGAGGGCTATCGGATCGACCAGGTAGATCCGAGTGTTGTCGGCGATCTGGATCAGACCCAAGCGGGGAAAGAACGTGCGCTCGCGAACGAATTCAGTATCGACCGCCAAGACGCCACAGCGCCGCCACCGGCGACAAGCGTCGCTGAGGGTGGCGGCGGAATCGACCCGCACGACTGGCGGCGTTGGATCGGGGGGCAGATGGCCTCCGATGCGGGTTTCGCCGTAGAGGCGAAGCCTAGTCTTGTTAGAAGCTGGCAGACAAGCTGATGATCGAGTATTCACCGCCGTCCAGATCAGCAAAGATGGGCTGCAACTGGAAGAACGGTGGCCCGGGCAGAAAGACGGGCACGAAGCCCTGATCTTCGCCCGAGACCTCGTGGTACTCCGCCTTCAGCACGACGTTCGGGCTGAAGAGGTAGTTGATCGCGATACCGGTATCTTCACGCGCCGTGAACTCCTGAGTCTCGGTGAAGAGCGCTGTATTGACCTCGAACTCGCTGACTTCGTGCTGGAGATAGATGCGGAACTTCTGGGACGGGTGAAAGCCGACCTGGGCATACCAGGACGGGAAGTTGGCCACGAAGTCGTCGACCCCAAGGGCGGGGAGAGTCGTCACGTCGTTCTCGAACTCACGGTACTCGGCCCGGAAGATCCATTTGGAGAAGGCTGCATCGACAGAGAACAGGAATTCGTCGAACCGGGTCGTGCCGCCTTCGACGCGGGTGATGCCTTCGGCGCCGCCAGTGAAGTTGCGCCGCTGGGTGCCGAAGCCGAAGCGCAGGCCTGGTACCGGAGTGTTGAGCCAGAACTGACTGCCAAAGCTGTCTTCGCTGCGCGCGATGAACGCCGTTTCGCTGAACGGATCGAGCTCGATCAGATCCCACTCACCGACGTAGACGTTGGCATCGATGCTCCAATCCGACTCCGGCATGAAGGTATGGGAGACGAGCAGGCCATCGACCGTTTCGGTGGTGAAGGAGCCTTCGCGGTAAAAGGCGAATGCTGGGCGGTAAAAGGGTAGGATCGTGCCGACGTCACGGAACTCGTTGAAGATGCCGAAGGGGATCTGAACTCGGCCGACTTTGATCGAGGTATGGTCTCTGATCCGCCGCTCGTAGAAAGCCCAGTCGAGCTCGATCTCGTCCTCGCTGTCGCTGATCGGGCTGTCGCCCAGGGCGCGGCTCGAGAACTGGATGATCATGATGTCCTGGGGGGTGATCTCGTAGCGGAACTGGATCGCCAAATTGCGGTAGTCGGTGGTGCCGTCTTCCGGAATGCCAAGGGCGAGCTCTTCGGCGGTGGGCCCGGCCGGATCGCCCGTCATCGTGGGAAACCGACCATTCTGAAACGAGCCGGTGGCATAGGCCTGAGTCAGAAAGCCGTGCACGAAGAGCTTCGACAAGGGGCCTTTACGACCGGACGAGCTCGATGCCGAGTCGGAGTCCTGAGCGTCCGCATCGGCATCGGCATCCGCATCCGCATCTGGCCCGGCCTCGGCATCTGGCCCGGCCACGGCTGCGAAAGCTACCGTCGGTAGGCTCCAGGCCAGACAGATCACCAGCAGCGAGACCGCAATGCCTCTGACTATCCGAACCGCGTCACTGTGATCTTGTTCGTGATCTTTTGTTCGAACCGCACTCTGATCCCTGCCGTGATCCATACCGTGATCCATCATGCCTCCTGCTCTCTCCGACTGGAGAACTCCCTGTTTTTTCAGTCGTGGTCCGGCCAGGAAGTATAGCTGTGGGAAGGCGATTTGGTCAAGCAACCAACGCGGCTCGGCGGTGGCGGCCGACTGGCCTCCCATACCGAACGGTTGGCACGTTTGTCCCCTGTTTTCTGGTACTTCCGTGATGGGGACAGGGTGACGAGGTTCGCTCGTACGAGGGCCGAGGCGGTTGGCGCGGCCGTCTGGCGCCGTCTCGATGCTGGGTATTCGACAAGCGTCGGTCGAGCTAGTTGCAGGCGCGGGAAAATCCTTAATATTGCGTTATTTTCTACTTCGAATTCGAAGCTTCTGATGTTCTGACTCTAGACTTGGTCCGCGTCGCGCGGGCTGGGCATTTGATGAATGTAGAGGTCTCGCTTGGGATAAGGAAATTCGATCCCTTCCCGATTGAACCGGTGGTAGACCTCGGTGTTCAGGGCGTCGAGGACCCGACCGCGCAGCACCGGCTCTGCCACCCAGGCGAGGAGCTCGAAGAGCAGGCCCGAATCTTCGAACGTCCGGAAGCGCACCCGCGGCTCGGGCTGGTGCAGAACCTGCTCGTGGCCCTCCGCGATCTCGACCAGGAGCTGCCGCACCCGCTCGATGTCGGAGCCGTAAGCGACCTGGACACGGACCCGCACCCGGCGCTGACGCGCCGGCCCACCGGCTTCGTTGGTGATCTTGGAGTTGGCCAGCACCGAATTGGGAATGATGATCTCCAGATCATCACGCGTCAGGAGGCGGCTGGAGCGGATACCGATGCGGGTAATCTCGCCGCGTTCGCCAGAATCGAGCACGATGAAGTCACCGACTGTGAAGGCGGCATCGGCGAGGATCGAGACTCCGGCGAACAGGTTGGCCAAGGTATCTTTGGCCGCCAGACCGAGGGCGAGACCGGCAATGCCGGCGGAGGCCAGCCAGCCACTGACCGAGACGTGCCAGGCAAGGAGGAAGAAGTAGACCGCGGCGCCGGCGATCACCACCGTGGCGGCGTTCTCGAGCATCGGCAGCGTCTGCGGCTGAATAAAGACGAAACGGTCGCGATAACGCGACAGGGTTTCGAGCACCAGGCGCGAGAAGCGGATGGCGAAGCCCAGCCAAACCAGAATGGCAAAGCTCGTCAACAGGGAGGTGGCATAGCGATCGAAAGGGGAGGGGGGCTGGAGAGGCAGGAGGGCCAGGTGGATACCGATGAGTAGAACAGTGGTCGACACCGGCTTGCGCAGCAAGGCGAAGACCTGGTCGTCAATCTCGGTCTGTGTGCGACGCGTGATGCGAGGCATGGCGCGAGCCAACAAGGCTTCGGCCAGACGCGCCGCAACGACGGCGGCGAGCAGCACGAGCAGCGCCTGCAGCCAAGGGTCCGGGCCGAGAATGGCGAGCAGCTCTTCGAGACGCTGGCGCGTCATCGAGCCCCGTGGCACTTCTTGTACTTCTTACCCGAGCCACAGGGACAGGGCTCGTTCCGTCCGACCTTTCGATCCTTGCGCTTGACTGTATTGGGCTTGCTCTGCCCGGACGACTTGGCCGGCGCCGAGAACCTGAAGCGTGACTTCATCTGCTCGACCATCTTGCGCCGCCGCTCGGCGAGCTCTTCCTCACTCACCGGCTCGACGCGGAACAGGTTGCGCACCACCGAGTCTTCGAAGCGCGTCTTCATGTCGGTGAAGAGCTCGAAGCTTTCGCGCTTGTACTCGTTGAGCGGATCTTTCTGGCCATGGGCGCGCAGGTTGATGCCTTCCTTGAGGTGATCGAGGGCGAGGAGGTGGTCCTTCCAACTGTTGTCGAGGATCTGAAGCATGATGTTGCGCTCGAGCATCCGCAGGACGTCGACGCTGTGACGCTCTTCCTTCTCGGCGTACTTCGCCTCGATCGCCTGCCATAAACCGTCGCGCAGGTCGTCGATCCCGAGCTCGTCGAGATCGAGATCGAGGTTGTGCACGTCGATGGCGAAGTTTGCCAGGATGTCGGTGGAAAGCTCGGACAGGTTCCAGTCGCGCGGATCGGCTTCCTCCGGGCAGTGGCGGGTGATGGCATCGTCGAGAATGTCACCGGAAATCCGTAGGACGAACTCCCTTGTGCCCTCTTCGGCCATCGTCTCGTCGTCGAAGCCTTCTTCGTCAGCCTGGAAGGTGAATTTCCCCTCCAGAACCTCGCGGCGCAACTGGTACAGCGCCTCGCGCTGCTTGTTCATCACGTCGTCGTACTTCAGCAGGTGCTTGCGGACCTCGAAGTTGCGCCCTTCGACCTGGTTCTGGGCCCGTTCGATGGCCTTGGTCACCATCTTGTGCTCGATCGCTTCGCCCTCTTCCATGCCGAGGCGCCCCATCAGGTTCTTGACCCGATCGGTGCCGCCGCCGAAGATGCGCATCAAGTCGTCTTCGAGAGAGATGTAGAAACGGGACGAGCCGGGATCGCCCTGACGTCCCGAGCGGCCGCGCAGCTGGTTGTCGATGCGCCTCGATTCGTGACGCTCGGTGCCCAGGATGTGGAGGCCGCCCGCTTCGACGACTTCCTGCCGTTCGGCGGCGCAGATCGTCTCGTAGCGCTCGAGCGCTTCCTGATAAGCCTCTGGATCCTTCTCCGGGTCGGCCTCGGCACGTGCTTGCCCTTCGACGTTACCCCCGAGAACAATGTCGGTACCACGTCCCGCCATGTTGGTGGCGATTGTCACGGCACCCTTGCGGCCGGCCTGTGCAACGATGGCCGCTTCGCGACCGTGGAATTTGGCATTGAGCACGACGTGGGGGATCCGTGCCCGCTTGAGCCGCTTAGACAACATCTCGCTGTTCTCGATCGAGATGGTGCCGACCAAGGCCGGCTGACCGCGGTCCACGCAATCACGGATCTCATCGACCACTGCGTCCCACTTCTCACGCGCGGTTCGGTACACGACGTCCGGGAAGTCGGGGCGATTCAGGGGCCGATTGGTCGGGATCACCGACACGTCGAGATCGTAGATCTCGCCGAACTCGGCTTCTTCGGTCTCGGCCGTACCCGTCATGCCGGCGAGCTTGTCGTACATGCGGAAGTAGTTCTGGAAGGTGATCGTCGCCAGAGTCTGGTTCTCGCGCTCGATCTTGACCCCTTCCTTGGCTTCCACGGCCTGGTGCAGGCCATCGGACCAGCGGCGACCCGGCATCATGCGGCCGGTGAACTCGTCAACGATGATGACCTGATTGTCTTTCACCAGGTAGGCGACGTCACGCTTGTAGAGATGGTGCGCTCGCAAACCCTGGTTGACGCCGTGGATCAGGTCCATGTTCTCGATGTCATAGAGGTTGTCGACGCCGAGGAGTTTCTCGGCCTTGGCGACACCATCTTCTGTCAAGGTGACAGTTTGGGCCTTCTCGTCGACCAGAAAATCGCCAGTGGTGTACTTCACCCCTTCTTCGTCGGTGTGCTCGTCGCCACGCTCGAAGCGGGGGATGATGCGGTCGATGCGGTAGTACTTGTCGGTCGACTCCTCGGAAGGGCCCGAGATGATCAGCGGCGTCCGCGCTTCGTCGATCAGGATCGAGTCGACCTCATCAACGATCGCATAGTGATGGGGCCGCTGGACCATATTGGCGAACTCGAACTTCATGTTGTCGCGCAGGTAGTCGAAGCCGAACTCGTTGTTGGTGCCATAGGTGATGTCGGACCGATAGGCCTCCTGGCGATCCGCGTCGGCCATATTGGTCTGGATAACGCCAACGGTCATGCCCAGGCCCTCATAGACCGGCGCCATCCATTCCGAGTCACGCTTCGCCAGGTAGTCGTTGACCGTGACGACGTGGACCCCCTGGCCGTTGAGAGCATTGAGGTAGGCCGCCAGGGTCGCGACAAGGGTCTTGCCCTCACCGGTCTTCATCTCGGCGATCTTGCCTTGATGCAGCACGATGCCGCCGATGAGCTGGACATCGTAGTGGCGCATCTGTAGATGACGCCAGGCGGACTCCCGCACGGCGGCAAACACAGTCGGGAGGATGTCGTCGAGGGATGCGCCCTGCTCGAGCTGGGTCTTGAACTCGCCGGTCTTGGCTCTCAGTTCATCGTCACTGAGCGCCTGCATCTCAGGTTCGAAAGTGTTGACCTGATCGACGATCGGCTGAATACGTTTTAACTCTCGCTCGTGCTTGGTACCGAAGACCTTCGCCAGAACCGTGTTGAACATGGAACGAGACTCTCTTGGCTGGATGAAGTAGAGGAAAGCAAAGCCAGAACGGCTGCTCAAAACTGAAGAAAGGAGGCGATGCCTCCTTTCTTCACTCTATCAGAGTCGGCAGCCCGCGACCGGGCCGCGGCTCAGCGTGAGGGGCCGTCGAGAATGTAGCCCATGGGGTTCACCGCTCGGCCATCGACATGGACTTCGTAGTGCACGTGGGTCCCGGTGGCGCGGCCCGAGGAGCCGACGAGGCCGATCACGTCGCCGCGTCGTACTTTCTCGCCGACCTTGGCGATGATCTTCGACATGTGCCCATAGCGGGTGGCAAAGCCGAAGCCATGGGAAATGAAAACCGCGTTACCCAAACCCTGAGCGCGCCCAGCGCGGGTAACGACGCCATCGCCGGTGGCCAGGACTTCTTTGCCGGCCGGGGCAGTGATGTCGATTCCTCGATGGAAAGCTCTATTGCGGGTGAAGGGATCGCTACGGTAACCGAAGCCACTGGTCAGAAGGCCTCGAACTGGCGATACGGCAGGCGTGGCAGAAATCAGCAAGTGGCGCTCATCGAGCTTACGCTCAAGTAGCGTCATACCTTCGCTCATCGTCTGCAAGGTCGAACCCAGCGAACCGAGTTGGTCGCTCATCGTGGCTTCGAGCTCCACCGGATCCGTTCCACCGATACCCGCCTCGGCGCTCGGTGACAGCTCGGTCAGGCCGGCAACGATGGCCAGCTTGTGAATCCGTTGCTGATAGTCGTTGACTTGTTCTTCGAGATCCCGAATGCTGCTCTCGAAGCCCTGGTTGACCGACCGTAGGGCGTTGTTCTCGGCTCGAACCTGCTCGAGTTGGCTACGGTCGAAGCTGGTGTTGAAGTAAGCGCCAGCCGCCAGGATGCCGCCGATG
>JBCCGX010000199.1:0-11564 GCA_039029035.1 Acidobacteriota bacterium
ATCAAGATCATCGGCGTCGAGCCGCGGACCGCGCCGTCGATGCGCCGCGCCCTCGAGGCCGGCGAGCGTGTGACCCTCGATCGGGTGGGCCTCTTCGCTGACGGCGTGGCGGTCAAACAGGTGGGCGAGGAGACCTTCCGTGTCGCGCGGCGCTGCGTCGACGAGGTGCTGCTGGTCGATACGGACGAGATCTGTGCCGCGATCAAGGATATCTACGAGGACACTCGCTCGATCGCCGAGCCGGCTGGTGCGCTGGGTGTCGCCGGCCTGAAGCAATACGTCGAGCGCGAGGGTGCGCAAGGCGAGACGCTGATCGCCGTCGATTGCGGAGCCAACGTGAGCTTCGACCGTCTGCGTCACATCGCCGAGCGCGCGGAGCTCGGCGAGCGTCGCGAAGCGTTGGTGGCGGTGACGATTCGCGAAGCGCCGGGCAGCTTGCTGGAATTCTGCCGTGGGCTCGGCCAGCGATCGATCACCGAGTTCAATTACCGCTTTGCCGACGCGCGCCTGGCGCACATCTTCGTCGGCATCGAGCTGGCCGCGGCAGACGCGGAACGCGAGCCGCTGCTGCAAGATCTGCGTCGGCAGGGTTATCCGGTGGTCGATCTGAGCGACAACGAGATGGCCAAGATCCATGTGCGCTACATGGTCGGTGGCCGCACGCGCCGGGTCCATGACGAGGTCTTGTGGCGTTTCGACTTCCCGGAGTACCCCGGCGCTTTGCTGCATTTTCTCCAGCACCTCGGGGGACGCTGGAACATCAGCCTCTTCCATTACCGCAACCATGGTGCCGACTTTGGCCGCGTCCTGATGGGCCTTCAGGTGCCGGGAGACGCAATGGCGGCGTGCCGCTCGGTCCTCGATCGAGTGGGCTACGCCTACACCGAAGAGACCACCAACCCGGCCTATGAGCTTTTCCTCAGCGGACTGCCCGAGGCGATAGAGGAACCTGTCAATGTCTACGCATCCTGCTGAGCCGACCACCCTGTTCGACAAGATCTGGCGTCGTCACCTGGTGCAGGAGCCGGCGGAGCCCGGGTTGCCGTCGACCCTCTACGTCGATCTGCATCTCTTGCACGAGGTGACGTCGCCGCAGGCTTTCGACGAGCTCGAACGGCGCGGGCTCGAGGTGCGGCGGCCGGATCGGGCGATCGCCACGATGGATCATTCGACGCCGACTGAGCCAGGCATCGGCCGCCAGGGGCTGCGGGTGCTCGATCCGCGCGGGGCAGCACAGCTCGACCGGCTGGAAGCGCACTGTGATCGCCACTGGATCCCGCTCTTGCCCCTCGGTGATGCACGCCAAGGCATCGTGCACGTCATCGGACCGGAGCTCGGTCTGACCCAGCCCGGCATGACCATCGTCTGCGGTGACAGCCACACCAGCACCCACGGGGCCTTCGGTGCACTGGCTTTCGGCATCGGTACCAGCGAAGTGGCGCATGTCCTGGCGACCCAATGCCTGCTGCAACATCGGCCGAAGACCCTCGAAGTTCGCCTCGAGGGGCGGCTGCCGGCCGGTGCCACGGCAAAAGACCTGATCCTCGGCATCATCGCGCACCTCGGCGTTGATGGTGGTACCGGGCATGTCATCGAGTACACCGGCTCGGCGGTGCGCGAGCTCGACATGGAAGGGCGCATGACGGTGTGCAACATGTCGATCGAGGCCGGGGCGCGCGCCGGTCTGATCGCGCCGGACGAGACGACCTTCGACTACCTGGGCGGCCGACCCTATGCGCCGGCGGGTGATTGGCGCGCAACCACCGAGGCCTGGCGCTCTCTGCGTAGCGACCCAGGCGCTCGGTTCGATCGGCAGGTGACCGTCTCGGTGGCTGAGCTCGAGCCGATGATCACCTGGGGCACCCACCCCGGTATGTCGATGCCGATTACTGGCGCCGTGCCTCGGGTCGAGGCGATCGAACCGCAGGCTCTGCCCTCGGTGGAGAAGGCCTGGCAATACATGGGGGTGCGGCCCGGTGAGCAGCTGCTCGGCCGGTCGATTGACGTCGTCTTCCTCGGCAGCTGCACCAAT
Source organism: Acidobacteriota bacterium (assembly GCA_039029035.1). GTDB lineage: Bacteria > Acidobacteriota > Thermoanaerobaculia > Multivoradales > J023 > JAAELT01. Next base: position 2,033 of record JBCCGX010000199.1, read on the forward strand.
TCTCGCCTGTCCGATCTCGAGGCGGCGGCAGGTCTGCTCGAGGGTCGGCGGATCGCCGCGGGGGTCGAGATGCTGGTCGTACCGGGCTCGGCGACGGTGCGTCGCGAGGCCGAAGAGCGTGGCCTGCACGAGGTCTTCCTCGCCGCCGGCGCCCAATGGCGCGAGGCGGGCTGCTCGATGTGCCTGGCGATGAACGGCGACCGCCTGCGCCCCGGCCAGCTCGCCGTCAGCACGACCAATCGCAACTTCGAAGGCCGCCAGGGTCCCGGCGGTCGAACTATTCTGGCGAGCCCGATGACCGCCGCCGCTGCCGCGGTCGCCGGTCGCATCGCCGATCCCAGGGAGCTGCTGTGATGTCTGTCGAATCGCCGCGCTTCGAGCGCTTGCAAAGCTGTGTCGTGCCGTTGTTGATCGACGACGTCGATACCGATCAGATCATTCCTGCCAAATACCTCAAGACAACCTGTCGCGAGGGGCTGGGCGAAGGGCTCTTCGCCCACTGGCGCAAGGATCCCGGCTTTGTGCTGCACCGGCCCGAGCTGCGCTCGGCCCAGGTCCTGCTGGCGGGTGAGAATTTCGGCTGTGGCAGCTCACGCGAGCACGCCCCGTGGGCACTGCTCGACTACGGGTTTCGCGCCGTTCTCAGCCCCAGCTTCGCTGACATCTTTCGCCTCAATGCGTTGCGCAACGGCTTGTTGCCGGTGGCAGTGGAGGCAACGATCCAGCGGCGCATCGCCGCGGCCGTCATCGAGGATCCGGCGGCGCAAGTCACGATCGATCTGCGCGCCCAGCGACTGACTCTGCCGGACGGCGGCGAGGTGGCCTTCGCCGTCGATGCCTTCGCCCGCCGCTGCCTGCTCGACGGCATCGATCAGCTCGGCTACCTGCTGCGCCAGGCACCCCTAATCGAAGCCTACGAGAGTGCCCATCTGCCGGCGTTCGATACCCGGCGGCCGGAGGCGGCGCGATGAGCCGCGCTAAGAAGAGGCCGTGCCGCATCGCTCTTTTGCCCGGCGACGGCATCGGTCCGGAAGTCATCCGGGCCGCTCGTCAGGTGCTGGAGGCGGCGGCCGGTGCAACAGACCTGGATCTGCGCTTCACCGAAGCGCCGATCGGTGGCGCGGCGATCGACACCTCGGGCGACCCGTTGCCTGAGTCGACCCTCGAGCTCTGCGCTGCCTGCGACGCCATGCTGCTCGGCGCGGTGGGCGGACCGCAGTGGGCCGACGTCGATGTCGCGCGACGGCCCGAAGCGGGCTTGCTGCGCCTGCGCCAGCACTTCGACCTCTTCGCCAATCTGCGACCTATCCGAGTGTCCCCCGCTCTCGCTCGCCTGGCGCCGCTGCGGCCGGAGCTGCTGACCGATGTCGACATCCTGGTCGTCCGCGAGCTCACCGGCGGCCTCTATTTCGGGCCGCGCCAGGAAGAGGATGCGGCGGGGCAGGCCTTCGACACCATGGCTTACCGCGTCGCCGAGGTTGAGCGCATCGCCCACGTGGCGTTCCGTGCGGCGCGCGACCGGCGCGGCCGGGTGACGTCGGTCGACAAGGCGAACGTGTTGGCTTCGATGCGCCTGTGGCGGCGTGCGGTCGAGCGCGTCGCTGCGGACTACCCGGACGTCGCGCTCGACCATCAACTGGTCGACAGCTGTGCCATGCAGCTGGTGCGCCATCCAGCGGCGTTCGATGTCTTGCTGGCACCGAATCTCTTCGGCGACATCCTCAGCGACGAAGCGTCGGTGCTCGCCGGCTCTCTGGGCACCTTGCCGTCAGCCTCACTGGGCGCGGGTCGGCGCGGCCTCTACGAGCCGGTGCATGGCTCGGCACCGGACATCGCCGGCCGCGGCGCGGCCAACCCCGTCGGCGCCATCCTCAGTGCGGCGTTGCTGCTGCGTCACAGTGCGGGTCGTGTGGTCGAGGCCCGGCGGATCGAGGCGGCGGTCGATGCCACCCTCGAAGCCGGCCACCTGACCGCCGACCTGGCCTTGCCGGGTGGGCTGGCCTACTCGACGCAGGACTTCACCACCGCGGTGATCGACAACCTCTGATCGGACCAATGGGATTCAGACCATGGCAAACAACAAACCCAAGACCCTCGATTCGACCGATCTGGCCATCGTCCGGGCGCTGCAAGAGAACGCGCGCCTGTCCAACAAGGAGCTTGCCGCCAAGGTGCACCTCGCGCCTTCGAGCTGTCTCGAGCGGGCTCGTCGCCTCAAGGAGAGCGGCGTGCTCGAACGCTTCTGCACCCGGGTCGATCCGTCGGCGGTCGGTATCGGCCTGCAGGCGATGATCTCGATCAAGCTCGGCGGCCACACACGGGAGAACTACGACGCCTTCCGGCAGCACGCCCTCGGCTGCCCCGAGGTGGTGGCGCTCTACCACGTCACCGGCGCCAACGATTTCCTGATCCACATTGCGGTGCGTGATGCTGAGCACCTCAGGCGGCTGATCGTCGAGGATCTCTCCGGTCATGCCGAGATCGAGCGTCTCGAGACTTCGATGATCCTCGAAGAGACGACCCGGCCGCTGCCTATCTTCAACGGAGCGTCCGCTGAGGCGCCGCAGGTGCGCTCGAGCCCACGGCCCCTGGCGTTCCGCGCCGCGGGCAGCTAGAGAGGTGATGCGGTGAACAGTCGAACTGTCCTGGAAGGCCCCGCGCGGGCCCCGGCGCGCTCGATGCTGCGAGCCGTCGGCTTGCGCGACGAAGATTTCGGCAAGCCGCTGGTCGCGGTGGCCAACACCTGGTCCGAGGTGACGCCGTGCAACCTCCATCTGCGCGCCCTGGCGGAGCAGGTGAAGCGCGGCATCCGCGCGGCGGGCGGGGTGCCGTTGGAGTTCAACACCATCGTCGTGTCGGACGGCATCTCCATGGGGACCGACGGCATGCGTGCCTCCCTGGTCAGCCGCGAGACCATCGCCGACTCGATCGAGCTGGTGGTGCGGGGCCATGGTTTCGACGCCGTGGTCGCTCTTTCCGGCTGTGACAAGACGGTCGCCGGCACCCTACAGGCACTGGCGCGGCTCGATCTGCCATCGTTGATGCTCTACGGCGGCTCGATCGCCCCGGGGCGCCACCGTGGTCGGGCGATCACCATTCAGGACGTGTTCGAAGCGGTGGGGCAATCGGCTCGCGGCGAGATCGACGCCGACGAGTTGGGTGCGATCGAGCGCGCTGCTTGCCCCGGGGCCGGCGCTTGTGGGGGTCAGTTCACTGCCAACACCATGGCGACGGCGGGCGTGTTCTTGGGGTTATCGCCGGTGAGCAACGGATTGCCCGCTCTGGCCGCCGAGCGGCAGCAGGCCGCTTTCGCCTGTGGCGACATGATCCTCGCAGCGATCCGAAACGGTCGCAACGCGCGCGGCCTGATCCGCCGGGAGGCGCTCGAAAACGCGACCGCGGCAGTCATCCTGACTGGCGGCTCGACCAACGCCGTACTGCACCTGATCGCCATCGCACGCGAGGCCGGCATCGACTTCGGTCTGGAAGACATCAGCCGCATCAGCCGTTCGACGCCGGTGCTGGCTGACCTCAAGCCCCTCGGTCGTTTCACTGCGGTCGATCTCTTCGGTGCGGGCGGCTACCCGCTCGTCGCCCGGCGCTTAGCCGAGCTCGGGCGGCTGCACGACACACCGACGGTCACCGGCGAGAGCCTCGGCGAGATCGCCCGAGGCGCTGTCGAGCCGGAGGGACAAACGGTCTTGCGAGCGGTCGACTCTCCGTGCCAGAAGCGCGGCCACCTGGAAATCTTGCGCGGTTCGCTGGCGCCGGAAGGCAGTGTGCTGAAGCTGCCCGGCGATCGGCTGGATACGTTTGTCGGACCGGCGCGGGTCTTCGACGGCGAAGAAGACTGTTTTAGCGCCGTCGAGGACGGGCGGATACGGCCCGGAGACGTGGTGGTGATCCGCTACGAGGGCCCGCGCGGGGGGCCCGGCATGCGCGAGATGTTGGCCGTGACTGCGGCACTGGTTGGTGCTGGGCTGAGTGATTCAGTGGCGCTGGTGACCGACGGCCGTTTCTCCGGAGCCACCCACGGCCTGATGATCGGCCACGTCACGCCGGAAGCCGCTTGCGGCGGGCCGATCGCCCTGCTGCGCGACGGCGACACGATCCGCATCGATGTCGAGGCCCGGCGGCTCGACGTCCTGGCCGAACTCGAACCCCGTCGTATCGATTGGTCGCCGCCGCCGGCCCGTTGCACCACCGGTGCCCTGGCACGCTACGCCGGTGTCGTCACCACGGCGTCGGAAGGCGCTACCACCTGTCCGTTGCCTTGCCGGGGGTCTCTCCCCACAAACCACGAGAACGAACCTCAAATCATGGAGATGGATCATGACCGCAGCCGTATCGAACTCAGAGATTGACTTGCAACCGCTGGCCGAACGCCGCGTCGCGGTCCTCGGTTACGGCAGTCAAGGTCGCGCCCAGGCCCTCAATCTACGAGATAGCGGCATCGATGTCGTCGTCGGCTTGCGCGCGGGAGGCGCCAGTTGGGCACGCGCCGAGGCCGAAGGCTGGGCACCGGAGAGCGTCGCGTCTGCCGTCGCCTCGGCCGAGCTGGTGGCGATGCTCGTTCCCGACATGGCTCAGCCGGACCTCTTCGAGCAGGAGGTCCGCGAGCACCTGCGACCGGGAGCAACCCTGCTCTTCAGCCACGGCTTCAACATTCACTATGGCGCCATCGAGCCGCCGCCTGAGGTCGACGTAGTCATGGTCGCACCCAAAGGGCCGGGGAACCTGGTGCGCGACCAATATGACGAGGGGCGAGGCGTACCCTGCTTGGTGGCAGTCCATCACGATGCCAGCGGTGCCGCCGAAGCCCGGGCGCGAGCCTACGGCGCGGCGATCGGCGGCGCCCGGGCAGGGCTCCTGGGGACCACCTTCCAGGAAGAGACCGAGACCGATCTCTTCGGCGAGCAAGCGGTGCTCTGCGGTGGCGCCACGGAGCTGGTGACCGCCGGTTGGGAAACCCTGGTGGAGGCGGGCTATTCGCCCGAGGTGGCCTACTTCGAGTGCCTGCACGAGCTCAAGCTGATCGTCGACCTACTGTATGAGGGCGGTCTGGGGCGCATGCACCGCTTCATCAGCGATACCGCCAGCTACGGCGATCTGACCCGTGGCCCACGGGTCATCGATGCCGGGGCCCGCGAGCGCATGCAGCAGATCCTCGAGCAGATCCAGGATGGCTCTTTCGCCCGCGAGTGGCAAGGCGAGCATGCGCGCGGCGGCGAGCGCTACGCGGCCCTCAAGCGCCAGAGAATGACCCACCCGATCGAGACTGTAGGGCGCGAGCTGCGCTCGCGGCTGGCCTGGTTGAAGCCACCGCAGGAGGCAGCAGCATGAAAGGCGCTGAGTTACTCCTACGTTGCCTCGAGGCGGAGGGGGTCGAGCACATCTGGGGTTATCCCGGCGGCGCGATCATGCCGGTCTACGATGCGCTGCTCGATTCGCCCATTCGCCACTACCTGACCCGTCACGAGCAGGGCGCTGCCTTTGCCGCCCAGGGCTACGCCCGTTCGACCGGCAAGGTGGGCGTCTGCATGGCGACATCCGGCCCAGGGGCGACCAATCTGGTGACCGGCATCGCCGACGCCTACCTCGACTCGGTGCCGATCGTGGCGATCACCGGGCAAGTGCCGCGGGCCCTCATCGGCACCGACGCCTTCCAGGAGGTCGACGTGCTCGGCATCACCCTGCCGATCGTCAAGCACAGTTACTTGGTCGACGATCCGCAGAGTCTACCGGCGGTGGTCCATGAGGCCTTCCACACGGCGCGCGAAGGCCGGCCGGGGCCGGTGGTGATCGATCTACCTAAGGATGTTGCCTTGGCAGAAGTCGAGGGCCGGCCCCGAGCTCCGCGAGACGTCGTCGAGCCAATGGTGCCTGCGGCATCGAGTCTGGACGATGCGGCGCGCCTGTTGGCCGGCTCCGAGCGTCCGGTGATCTATGCCGGCGGTGGAGTGGAGAAGGGCTCAGCAGTGGCGGCGCTGCGGCGCTTCGTCGACGCCACCGGCATTCCGGTGGTCCACACGCTGCACGGGCTGGGCGGGATTGCCTCCGATCACGAGCTCTTCCTCGGCATGCTCGGCATGCACGGCAGCCGCGCTGCCAACCACGCGGTGCAGCATTGCGATCTGCTGATCGCCGTCGGGGTACGGTTCGACGATCGAGCGACCGGCAAGTTGAGCGAGTTTGCCCCCGAGGCGCGTGTGATCCACCTCGATATCGACGCCGCAGAGCTCGGCAAGCTGCGGACGCCCCACGCGGCGGTGCGAGGTGACTTGCAACTGGCCCTCGGAGCGCTCGAGAGGCCGCTGTCCATCGCATCGTGGCAGCAGCGTTGTGGAGCCTGGAGGGCGCGTTGGCCGCCGCGCTACGATGCACCGTTCGATGGGGTTTACGCCCCGAAGCTGCTGCGCGATTTGTCGCGCTTGGCGCCACAGGCCTATGTCGTCTGCGATGTCGGCCAGCACCAGATGTGGGTGGCCCAGCATTGGGGCCTCGCCCATCCGCGGCAGCATCTGACCAGCGGTGGTCTCGGCACCATGGGTTTCGGTCTCCCTGCCGCCATCGGGGTGCAGATCGGCGATCCCGAAGCGATGGTGATCAATGTCACCGGCGACGGCTCGGTGATGATGAACATCCAGGAGCTGGCGACGGTGCGGCGCTACGGCCTGCCGATCAAGATTCTGGTGATCGACAACTCGGCCTTGGGCATGGTGCGCCAGTGGCAAGAGTGCTTCTATGACAACCGCGAGAGCGAGATCGATCTGTCAGACAACCCGGACTTCGCCGAGGTGGCACGCTCTTTTGGTATTCCAGGGATCGAGATCGATCAGGACCGCCAAGTTGCCGGTGCCCTTGCCATGTTCCTCGAGTCGGACGGTCCGATACTGCTGCACGTGCGCATCGACCGCCGAGCCAATGTTTGGCCCCTGGTTCCAGCCGGGGCCAGCAACTCCGAAATGATCGAAACGACCGCCGCCGCGGCGACTTGAAACACCTACGCTCAGAAGGAGATTCTGAAATGTCCGGATTGTTGGCCTTTGACGTCTATCCCGGGACCAGTGCTCTCGAACGGTTGCTCTCCGTCGTCCGTCGTCGAGGGTTCCACGTCGACGCCTTACAGGCCGTTCGCAAGAGCGGCGACAACCACCGACTGGAAGTCGAGCTCACCGTCTCGGGGGAGCGCGACGTCGATGTCCTGTCGCGCCATCTGGCCAATCTCGGCGATTGCCGACTGCTGAGTGTTCGCCAGCAGCCGGCCGCCCGAGCCGCTGGCGGAGACGCGTCATGAGCCTCCGCCCGACCCAGCTGATCTGGCACAACGGTGCCCTGGTGCCGTGGGAGCAGGCGACGGTGCACGTGATGGCCCACGGGCTGCACTACGGGTCGGCCGTCTTCGAAGGCATCCGCGCCTATCAGACGCCGGATGGCCCGGCGGTCTTCCGCCTGGAAGACCATATCCGTCGCCTGATCGATTCGGCCCGTATCTACCGCATGCGTCTGCCGTTCAGCGCCTGCGAGCTGGAAGACGCCTGTTGTGAGGTCGTACGAGCCAATGGCCTGCAGGACGCCTACGTCCGGCCGATCGCATACCGCGGGCTCGGTAACCTGGCGGTGACGCCGGAGGACGGTCCGTTGGAGGTGGCGATTGCCGCCTTCGAATGGGGCGCTTACCTCGGTGACGACGCGGTGCGCCACGGCGTCGACGCGGCGTTCTCGTCGTGGATCCGGCCGTCCAGTCACTCGACACCGCTCCTGGCCAAGGCTTGCGGTCACTACCTCAACGCCCAACTGATCGCCGAGGAAGCGCGACGCAACGGTTATGGCGAGGGCCTGGCGCTCAACGGCGACGGCCAGTTGAGCGAGGGGGCGGGCGAGAACGTCTTCCTGGTTGAGGACGGCGCCCTCAGGACCCCACCACAATCGGCGTCGGTGCTGCGCGGCATCACCCGTGACTCGATCTTCGAGCTCGCCCGGCAGCGCGATATCGAGGTGGTCGAGGAGGCGATCGCTCGTGAGCGTATTTACGTCGCCGACGAGGTCTTCTTGACCGGCACCGCGGCCGAGGTGACCCCGGTTCGCAGCGTCGATGGCATCCGTATCGGCGCCGCCTGTCCGGGACCGGTGACGCGGACCTTGCAGCAGGCCTACTTCGGCCTCTTCGACGGCACAACGCCGGACGTTCTGGACTGGCTACGGCCGATCGGGACCGCCGGTCGACCCGCGGTCGAGCTCCAGGAGGTCCCGGAGAGGTCGCAAGTCGCGGCCTGCGGTTGATCGAGGCGTCGAATCGTTCTCGAATCGGCCTTCCCGCGCCAGGCCTCACTGCGGCTACCTGGCGCGGGTGCCGTCGATTGGCGAGTTGTTAAGCCTCTTTATTTCAGTATTTAGGTATCAGGAGAGGACTTCGAGATAGGTCCCAGATATTTCCCAGAGGACCGGTTGAGGCGGTGGTCGCTAGGGTTTGGCCATCGCAAGGAGCTCGGTCGCCAACGCCAGCTCATCACTCATCCCGCAGCCCCCGGCGGCTGCGGAATCCTCAGGAGAAAGACCATGACCCATCGCATTTCGACCCTCACCCTCGGCCTCGCCCTCACCGCTTCGATCGCTCTCTCCCCCAACGCTCGCGCGGCCACCCTACAAGTCTGCGGCAGCTGCAGCTACACCACGATCCAGGCGGCGGTGGATGCCGCGGCGAGTGGCGACATGATCGAGATCGCGCCGGGCACCTACTACGAGAGCGTCAGCATCACCGCGCCCGGGTCGCTGCTTCTGCAACCCTCTTCCGGCCGGGTAACGATCGACGCGACGGGATTCGATCGGGCGCTGGAGATTCTCGATCCTGGCGCGATCGTCACTCTCAAAGACATGGACCTGACACGCGCCGATGGCTGGGCCGGGCTGGTCAACCACGGCCACACCACCCTGGCGACAGTGCACGTGATGGCCAATAGCGGGACTTTCGGCGGTATCTTCAACGCCGGCTCGCTGGTCACCATGGTCAACTCGGTGATCGCCGGCAACACCGCGACCGCGCTCGGTTCTGCCGGTGGCCTCAACAACTTCGCCTGGGTCGATCTGTGGAACACTACCCTCCTGGGCAATGTCGGTCACGAGGGCGGCGGCTTCAAGACCTCCGGCAACAGCCGAGTGACCGTCTTCGCCAGCAGCATCAGCGGCAACCAGGCGAGCTCCATGGGCGGTGGTTACTTCAACAGCTCGCCCCAGGCGCTGGTGGACATCAAGGCCAGCAGTAGCTTCAGCGCCAACTCGGCGGCCTATTGCGACACCTACTACGACGTCAATCAGACGCCGGACTGCGTGAACTGAACCCCGGTAGCCACTCGATGGACTTCGGGGTGCGCGGTTCTTGGCCGCGCGCCCCTTTAGTTTTGAGCTCTAGAGCTCGAGTCCAACGCGCTGCGACATCAGGTGACCCGAGGTCGGATCGTGCAGCGAGACCAGCAGGCGATGGGGTCGGCGGCGCAGCTTGAGGGGGACTTCCAGGGTGGCGGCTTCGCCCTCG
>JBCCGX010000200.1:0-11515 GCA_039029035.1 Acidobacteriota bacterium
CCAGGAGACCCACGACGCTTTTACCTTTCGCTTCCAGGGCGATCCCCTCTGCCGCTTCGCTTACAAGCCGGGGCAGTTCAGCTCCGTGGTGCTCGACATCGACGGTAAGAAGGTGGTGCGGTCTTACTCCATCTCGTCCCCGCCCACGCGCCCGTACACCCTGGAACTGACGATCAAGCGCGTGCCCGGCGGGCTAGTGTCCAACTGGATGCCGGACAACCTGAAGATCGGTGACCGGGTCCGGCTCAAGGGCCCGAAGGGCAAATTCTGCCTCGAGCCCGGCAAGATCCCACCCAAGATCTTCTTCATTTCCGCCGGCAGCGGCGTGACGCCAATCATGTCCATGGCGCGCTGGCTGTGCGACATCTCGGCCGACGTCGACATTCGTTTCTACTGCTCGGTGCGCAGCTCCCAGGACGTGATCTTCGGCAAAGAGATCGAGATGATGACCGAGCGCTACCGGCTGTTCACGCCGTGCGTCATCTCGACGACTCGCGCCCAAAACGAGCCCTGGACCGGGCTCACCGGCCGAGTCAACCGCCAGATGCTGGAAATGATCGCCCCCGATCTGCGGGAGCGTCACATCTACATGTGTGGTCCCGAGGGCTTCATGGAGTCGGTGAAAGAGATCCTGCGCGATCTGGACATCGACCTGACCCGGCTCCACATGGAGAGCTTCGGCGGCCTACGCACGACGCCTGCCCAGCCGGTCGCGGCACCCGCTGGCGGCACAATGAGGGTACAATTCGCCAAGACTGGCAAGACCGTCGAGACCGATGGCACGCAGACTCTTCTGGAGCTCGCCGAAGACCACGACATCGATATCGACTACGGGTGTCGCTCCGGCATCTGCAAGGATTGCAGCGTGCGGCTCCTGGCCGGAAAGGTCGAGGGTGGGACCGAGGAGTTGAGCACCGAAGAAGTCGCCGCGGGCTCCGTCTTGTCCTGCGTCGCGATGCCCGCCGGAAGTTGCGTGATCGACGCCTGAAACATCGCCGGTTGCCGACCCACAGCGTCGGGCCGCAGCCGAAGGAAACGCTCGCATGATCAAATGGCAAATTCTCCTCGTGGACGACGAGCCCGACGTCCACAAGATCACCACCCTGGTGCTCAAGCAGAAACGCTGGCGCAAGCGGCGGTTTCAGCTCACCAGCGCCTACTCCCAGGCCGAAGCCATGGAGCTCCTGGACCAAGCGCCGGAGTTTCATGTCGCCATCGTCGACGTGGTCATGGAGAAGGACACCTCTGGGCTCGAGCTCTGTGAGCACATCCGCAAAGTCCACCCGAATTCGGTGCGCATCATCTTGCGCACCGGTCAGCCGGGGCTGGCGCCGGAAGAGCAGGTACTGAACGAGTACGACATCGACTACTACCTGGCCAAGGCCGATGCCACACCGGCGAAGCTCTACTCCATCGTTCGCGCCTGCCTGCGCAGCTCGCAGGACATCTCGACCCTTCTGGCCTACGGCAAGCAGTTGCAGAGCTTCACCAAGACACTGCAGAACGTGTCCTCGGTGCAAGATCTGAAGGTCTTCATGCAGGAGGCCCTGAGCTTTCTCGATCTCAAGCACAACGCCACCACGGTGTTCAACTACGATCTTTCGGCGCGCGACGAATCCTTCATCATCGACGAGGGCGAAGAGCGCCTGGAAGATGATCTCGACCCCGACGAAGCGGGTCAGGCTTTGGCGCAGGCCCACACGCAGCAGCTCGAGCTGCTGCGCGCCCACCCGGGCGCCGATCTCGGTCTCTCCGAGTCGAGCTTCGTCATCCCCTTCGAGACCCACGAAGAAAAGATGGAAGGCGCGCCGGCCGCCAACGAGCCGGTTCTCGGCGGCCTGGCTTTTCAGATCGAGCCCGATTACGTCACCCCCAAGGCCAAGCGAGACTTCCTCGCCGACGCCACCCTCTTCATCGAGAATTGGTGCATCGCCTTCGGTACTCTCCGGCTGCGCGAGCGCCTGGCCCGCGAACAGCTGCTGCGCGATCAGATGTACTACGAACGGATGGAGTCGATCGCCACCATGGTCACCGGCGTGGCGCACGAGCTCAACACCCCGCTGGGAGTGGCACGCACCGCCAACTCCATGGTGACCGAGCTGGTGGAGACCCTGATCCATGACAAGCCGGACGATCCGGAAGACGTCGAAGAGCTCCAGGACGACCTCGCCGACGCTTGCAAGCTCCTGATGCGCAACCTGGACCGAGCGCAGAAGTTGATCAAGGGCTTCAAGCAGCTGTCGGCCTCGCAGCTCGCCGACGACCAGGTGAAGATCGACCTGAGCGAGATCGTCACCGACTGTCTGGAGACCATGAAGCCGGATCTGAAGAAGAAGGGCATGCGGGTCGAGCTGCACAAGGACGACAACGTGGACTTCGAGTGGGACGGCTACCCGGGGCACCTGAGCCAGGTGCTGATCAACCTGATCCAGAACGCCAACCGCTACGCCTACGACGCCGGCGAAGGTGGCAAGATCGACGTCCGGCTCACCCGCCCCGACCTCGGCGACACGTTCCACATCGAGTTCACCGACTACGGCAAGGGGGTGCCGGAAGAGATCTTCCCGCGCCTTTTCGATGCTTTCGTCACCTCGGCCCGGGGCCAGGGTGGGTCGGGGCTGGGTCTGGCCATCTCGCAGAACATCGTCGTCAACCTGCTCGGGGGCCAGATCGCCTGCGAGTCCGAGCCCGGCAAGGGCACGAAGTTCTCGATCGATTTGCCGACGGTGGTCGAGGTGGAGGAAACCAAGAACCTCTCGGCCCGGCGCCATCATCCGACTACCCTGAGCAGCGTTCCACGAAGTCTCGAGATCGACGCCGGAGGCAGCAATCATGAGTGAAACTCTGTTCGACAAATATGGCGGCTTCACTGCCGTCTCGGAGATCGTCCACAGCTTCTATGAAAAAGTGATGGACGAAGATTCCCTCAGACACTACTTCCAGGGCATCGACATGGAGCGCCTGGCGCGCCACCAGACCGACTTCCTCACCATGGTGTTCGGCGGCCCGGTCAACTATTCTCAACAGGCCCTGCGAGAGTCCCACCGCCGCTTGAAGATCATCGAAGAGGACTTCGACTGTGTCGCCGACCTGCTCGAGGAGGCGCTCGAGGAAGCGGACGTGGACGACGACGACATCGCCACCGTGATGCAAGTGATCCTGTCTTACAAAGACGACATCGTCTCGGCCTGAAGCCGATCTTTTCTGCAACGGTCCTTGCCGGCCCCAGCCCCTCTTCTCGCAGCGGAGCTCCACCATGCACATCCTCGACAATTTCGACCTCTTCGATCTCCTGCGCAAGGACGCCTGCGCCCTGTTCTCCACCGAGGGTTACCAACTGCTGCAGGCCAACGAGTGTTTCGAGGAGTGGACCGACGTGCCGCCGGACGCGGACGTCTTCGAGCTCTATCCCGAGATGCCCGCCGCGCGCTTCGAGAAGGGGATCGTCAAGCGCGGTCGCTTCAACTACCAGACCACCGCCACCAACGCCCTGGGCGGCACGATCGACATCGCCCTCGCCTTCCGCAAGATCGAGCGTGACGGCCAGGAGTTCATCTTCGTCCATGGCCAGGACCGGTCGCGCGAGAAGGAGAAAGACGCCATCCTGGCGCGGGCCACCCACCTGCTGGAGAGACGCAACAAAGAGCTCGAGAAGCTCAATCGCGATCTCACCGAGGCCCATGACCACTTGCTGATCGCCAGCAAGCTCACCGCTCTGGGTGAGATGGCCACCAGCATGATCCTGGAGATGCGCATGCCACTGCAGATGGTCATGGTCAACGCCTCGATGCTCGACGAGCACATGCGTGACCAGGAATCGACCGAGATGTTGCAGTCGATCGTCGAATCGAGCGCCCAGATCAACAAGATCGTCGAGAATCTGCAAGGCTTGGCCCGCCGCGAAGTACGCGAGCCGATGCAGCACCGCGACGTGGCCGGGATCGTGGAGGACGCTCTCAAGCTCTGTCGTCAGAGGATCGAAGGCCAGGGCATCGCCCTCGAGATGGGCGAGATCGAGGCCGGCCTCACGGTCGACTGTCACGCCACCGAGATCGCCCAGGTGCTGCTCAACCTGATCAACAACTCGGTCGAAGCGCTGGACGGCGAAGACGATCCCTGGATCCGCCTCGAAGCCGGCCGTGAGGGCGAGCAGGTGTGGATCGCGGTGACCGACAGCGGCGGTGGCCTGCCGGCCTCCCTGGCGGAAAAATTCTTCGAGGCCTTCTTCTCGACCAAAGACGTAGGGGCGGGCTACGGCACCGGCCTGGGCCTCACCATCTCGCGCAAGATCGTCCAGCGCCACAAGGGCACCCTGGACCTCGACGCGGATTGCGCCGACACCCGTTTCGTCATGACCCTCGATCTGGTGAATGCGGGCGCCTCGGCGACCGGAGGGGCGGCGGACGGAGAGGCTTCGTCGAGCTGAGGTGAACCGCTCCGCGGTGATGAATCCTGCACGACATCGCATCCTGATCGTCGACGACGAAGAGGATGTGCATGCGATCACCCGCCTGAGCCTGCGCGGGCTGCGCTACCGCGAGCGCCGGCTGGAGTTTCTCTCCGCCACCACCGGCCGCGAAGCGGTGGAGGTCATGCGGCGTCAGCCGGGCATCGCCGTGCTCCTGCTCGATGTGGTCATGGAAAGCGAGCATGCCGGTCTCGAAGCCTGCCGGATCATCCGCAACGAGCTCGCCAATCCCTTCGTCCGTATCCTCCTGCGGACGGGGCAGCCCGGCGCGGCACCGGAGAAGAAAGTCATCGAGACGTACGACATCGATGGCTACCTGGCCAAGGGTGAGCTCACTTCGATGCGCCTCTACACCGCCGTGCGCACGTCCCTCAAGGCCCACGGCGAGCTGATGGATCTGGAGGCCCTGGTGGCGGAGCGCACCCGCGAGCTGCAGCGCCAGAAGACGGAAAACGAGCGTCTCCTGCTCAGCATCCTACCGCCGGCCATCGCCGAGCGAGTGCGCCGGGGCGAGCTGCGCGGGCGCTTCGAGGAGCAGCCCAACGCCTTCGACGAGCAGAGCGGCTTCCACGCCGTGGCGCTCTCGGCCTACATCCCGGAGGATCGGCGCCAGGCGCTCGGCCAGGGCGAGTCTCTGCCCGAACGAGCCGAGGGTTCGGTGCTGTTCGCCGACATCACCGGTTTCACCCCCCTGACCGAGACTCTCACCGAGGAGATGGGCAGCCGACGCGGAGCCGAGGAGCTCACCAGCCAGCTCGATCGGGTCTATGGTGCGATGATCGGCGAGGTCCATCGCTACGGCGGCAGTGTCATCGGCTTCAGCGGCGACGCTATCACCTGTTGGTTCGCCGACGACGATGGTCGCAAAGCTGTAGCCAGCGCCCTCAACATGCAACGGGTGATGGGCTGGTTCGCCGCCATCGAGACCCCTTCCGGCAGCATCCTGCCGCTGGCGGTGAAAGCCGCGGTCACCCGCGGCCCGGTGCGCCGCCTGCTGGTCGGTGCCCCTCGGCTGCAGCGCATGGACCTGCTGGTCGGCGCCACCCTCGACCGCCTGACCGTCGCGGCGTCCCTGGCCCATCCCGGCGAGGTGGTCGTCGGCCCGCGGGTCATCGAAGCTTTGGGCGACGAGCTCCGCCTCTCGGCCCGCAGCACCGGCGAGGCCGGCGAGCGCTTCGGGGTCATTGCCGGCTTGACGGCACGAGTCGAGGAGAGCCCTTGGCCCCCCCTGTCCGAAGTCCCCTTGGACGAAGCCCGCGGCTGGCTGCTGCCAGCGGTGGCGCAGCGCTTGGAGAGCGGCCAGGGCCAGTTCCTCGCCGAGCTGCGGCCGACGGTGGCTTTGTTCCTCGCCTTCGGCGGCCTGGACTACGAAACCGACGACACGGTAGGCGCCAAGCTGGACGCCTGGATCCGCTGGGTGCAGAAGACCCTGGCGGATCATGGTGGCGCCTTGATCCAGCTCACCACGGGCGACAAGGGCAGCTACCTCTACGCCGCCTTCGGTGCCCCGGTGGCGCATGAGGATACGACCGAGCGCGCCCTGGCGGCCGCTTTTCTCCTGCGCTCACCGCCGGCCGAGCTGGCCGACATCAACGACATCTGTATCGGCCTCAGCCAGGGTCGCATGCGAGCCGGCGAGTACGGCAGTGAAACCCGCCGCACCTATGGAGTGTTGAGCGACGAAACCAACCTGGCGGCGCGGCTGATGGGCAAGGCCGAAGCAGGACAGATCCTGGTCGGCGCCCGGGTCGAGGCCAGCGCGCGCGGGTACCTCTTTCGGGATCTGGGAAGCGTGCCGGTGCGCGGCAAGCGCAGCTCCCAGGCGGCTTTCGAGGTCGTCGGGCGCCAACCGACCCACGCCGCGGATTGGTCCTCGGGCGAGGCCTCCGCCTATCCCTTGGCGATCGGCCGACGCCACGAGCAGCAACAGCTGTTCGATCGGCTCGAAGCGCTGCGCCGCGATCGCGCCGGCGGCCTGGCGATCGTCGAAGGCGAGGCCGGGATCGGCAAGACCCGGCTGCTGAAAGATCTGGTCGCCGAGGCCGATCGCAGGGGCGGCGTGGAGGTCGTCTTCGGTCTCGGTAAGGCTCTCCAACAGGCGACTCCGTATTACCCCTGGCGGGCCGTCCTGAGCCAATTGGCGGGCGATCGCGAGGCAAGCGAGGAGGCACTCAGCGAAGAGCAGTGGATCGAACGCCTGCGGCGCGCGGCGCAAGAGCAGCCGCTCCTCGTGGTGTTGGAGAACGCTCAGTGGCTCGATGCCGAGTCCCTACAGCTGATCCGTCGCCTGCGCTATGAGGTCAAGACCCTGCTGATGGCCGTCGCCCTGCGCCACCTGGCCGAAGATTCGAGCCGCCTGCCGCAAGATCCGGAGGTTCTCCGGCTGGAGCTAGCGCCTCTCGCGCGCAACGAGGCCCTGGCCCTGGTCTGCCGGCACCTGGAAGTGGAAACGGTACCCGAGCCGGTGGCCTCTCTGATCCTCGAGAAGGCCGAAGGCCACCCCTGGTTCAGCCAGGAGCTCGCCACCGCCCTGCTGGCGCAACGGCTGATCGAAGTCGAAGACGGCACCTGCCGCCTGGTGGGCGATCTCGGCCGATCGAGCGTGCCCGATGCCATCGAGCACCGCGTGGCGAACACGCTCGATACCCTAAAGCCGACGGAACAGCTCACCCTGAAGGTGGCCAGTGTCGTGGGCGGGATCTTCGGCATCGATCTGCTGCATGACATCTACCCCGTTTCCATCACCCGCGACGAGCTGCTGACCTCGCTCACCAAGCTCGAACAGCTTCGCCTGCTGATCCGCGAGTCGCCGGAACCGGATCTCTCCTTCCGTGTTCGCCATCGCATCACCCGCGACGTCGCCTACGACCTGCTGCTCCACAACCAGCGCCGGCAGCTCCATCGCGCGGTGGCCGAATGGTACGAGAGACGCTACACCGATGGCCTCGACCCCTACTACCCGATCCTCGCCTTCCACTGGTGGCAAGCTCTGCAGGAGGTCGCCCTGGCCGAACCACGCCTGGTGACCAAGGCCGTCGATTGCCTGGCCGAAGCCGGTGAGCAGGCCTTACGTGCCGGCGCCCACACCGATGCAGTGAGCCACGTGCGACGTGGGCTGGGACTCCTACAGAGCCTCCCACGCTCGGTGGAGCGCTCGCACCTCGAGCTCGAGCTGCGTCTGGCCTTGGCCAGGGCCTTGTCAGCAATCCACGATCGGGACGCGCCGCAGATCGAGCGCAACGCTGCACGCATCGCCGAGCTCGAGCAACGGCTCGAACAAAGCGGCCATATCCCGATTCGTTTCGTCGAGCAGAGTGACCAGAGCCGCTGAGCCCGCGCTGTCAGACCGCACTACCCGCCCCCGCTGGCCGACTCCTTCTCAGACCGCCCCTTGCAGTGCAGCTCGTGCCGCCACGTGACGGCGAATCTTGCCACTGAGGTTGACCAGCAGATCGCCCAACATCAGCGGCGAGTCGGAGAGCAGGGTGAGGAACTCCCGGCGCTCGATGACGAAGAGCTTGCAGGCTTCGGTGGCCTGGACGGACGCCGAGCGTGGTTGTCCGTCGAGCAGGGCCAGCTCACCGAAGTAGTCGCCGGCACCGAAAGTCGTGAGATCGATGCCTTCACCCGAGTAGACCCGCACCGCGCCTTCCAGGAGCACATAAAGGGTGTCCCCCTCGTCGCCTTCGGCGAACAGGACCTCTCCTTCGGCGGCCTCGAGCTCGGTACCGATGCGTACCATGTCACCCAATTTCTCGGGTGAGAGATTGCTGAAGAACGGAATCTCCTTCAACAGGTCTTCCACCGTCGTGAGCACCTTGTGCTCCGGGGTCACTACGTTGCGTGCGAGTGCAGTCCCCGGACGATGCTCCAGCAGTTGCACGAGCTCCGGGGCTTCGGCCCGCAGGATGCGGTGCGCCACCCGGTGCATCCAGATCAAGCAGACGAGAGAAAGAAGCGTCAACACCACCCAGCACGTCGACCATAGGCCGGTTCCGCGGAGGAGGTAGCCGAACACCGGCGGCAGGACGAAGCCGCCCATCGCCCCGATCAGACCGACCATGCCGCCAACCGCCCCCACATTGTTGGGGAACTGCTCGGGGATGAACTTGTAGACCCCGGCCTTGCCGATGCCGGTGGCGACGCCGATGAGGAAAACCAGAATGGCGAAGAGAGTGACGTCGGCCGGGTAGACGATGCGCGTCACGCCGCGCGCTAGGAGCCCCTTCTTGACCACCGCGTCACCGGAGGCCACCACTGGCTCCTGCCAGCTGGTGACCCGCGGCAAGAGGTGGGTGGCCTTTTCGTTGTGCGACTCGGCGGGCTTCGCCACTAGATCGTAGGTCCGCTCACCGACGACGATCTGCGACGCGCTGACGTGCTCCACGGTCCCGGCTTGTTTGGCGGCAACGCCGGTGCCGGGAGAGGTGATGTCCATCCGGGGAATGCTCAGCACCAGGCAGATGAGCACACAGCTGCCAAACACCCAGTACATCACCGTTTTGCCGCCGAACCGATCGGACAGCCAGCCGCCGAGAGCACGGATCACTCCCGAGGGCAGGCTGAAGGCGGCGGCGATCACGCCCGCCTGGGCCACCGACAACTCGTAGACACTGACACTGTAGGGCACGATCCACTGCGCCAGGGCGACGAAGCCACCGAACACCAGGAAGTAGTAAAGCCCGAAACGCCACACGACGACATTGCGCAGCGGCGCCAGGCGCTGCGCAAGACTCTGCGCCCGCTGACGGTCAACGTCTCGATCCCGAGTGAGGAACCAGAATGCGACGGCGGTGACGATCAGAAAGCCGGCATAGGCCTTGGGCAGCATCCGCCAACCCTCCGGCTGAGCACCGTTCTCAGTCAGCCAGCTCAACAGCCGCGGGGCGAAAAGAGTGGTCATCGCGGCGCCCGCATTGCCGGCACCGAAGATCCCCAGGGCGGTCCCCTGCTTGCCCTGCCGAGCCCAGGAGGACACATAACCGACTCCCACGGCAAAGCTGCCACCGGCGAGCCCAAAGCCGAGACTCGCGAGCACGAAATGGCTGTAGGTCGAGGCATAAGACAGCAGATAGAGAGGTACGCTGACCACCAGCATCAGTAGAAAGAAGACGATCCGCCCGCCGTAGGTATCGGTCAAGATGCCGAGTGGCACCCGACTGACGGCGCCGGTGAGGATCGGCAACGCCAGCAGCCAACCCACCTGCGCTTCGTCGAACGGTAGCTCTCCACTGCCCACCAAGAAAGTCACGAGAACCGCGTTCACCACCCAACAGGCGAAGCACACGGTGAACGCGAACGTGCTCATGACGAGCGCCGAAAGGGCGTGACGAGACTCGGGCATGGCGTGATCTCCTCAGAGTCGGGAATCGACAGGCTGGAGTTGGAGCGGCCGATGCTACCAGTAGTGCACCGGGTGAAGGAGGTTCAACCCTGTGCCCCTTTCCCTTTGTAAATCGCCTTCAACGAAGAGCGCGTCAAGCCGGCCTGAATACGATGAGTTTCGAGAATCGGGAAAGCAGCACGGGTGTGTCCGTGCGTCACCGATCGGTAAGGGCTCCGGGGTGATCGGGTTGGGTTAATCCTCAGTCACCGAGGCTCGGCAGATCCAGGCCGTGCTCTTTGGCGCAGTCGATAGCGATCTCGTAACCGGCGTCGGCGTGGCGCATGACGCCCGACGCCGGGTCGTTCCACAGGACGCGCTCGATCCGCCGGTCGGCGGCTTCGGTGCCGTCGCAGCAGATCACCAGGCCGGCGTGCTGGGAATAGCCCATGCCGACGCCGCCGCCGTGGTGCAGGCTGACCCACGTGGCGCCACCGGCAGTGGATAGGAGGGCGTTGAGCAGTGCCCAGTCGGAGACCGCGTCGGAGCCGTCTCGCATACCCTCGGTTTCGCGGTTCGGGCTCGCGACGGAACCGGAGTCGAGGTGGTCGCGGCCGATCACCACCGGGGCTTTCAGCTCGCCACTGCGCACCATCTCGTTGAACGCCAGGCCGAGGCGGTGGCGCTGGCCGAGGCCGACCCAACAGATGCGGGACGGTAGGCCCTGGAAAGCGATGCGCTGGCGCGCCATGTCGAGCCAGTTGTGCAGGTGCGGATCGTCGGGGATCAGTTCCTTGACCTTGGCGTCAGTGCGGTAGATGTCCTCGGGATCGCCGGACAGCGCCGCCCAGCGGAAGGGGCCGACTCCACGGCAGAAGAGGGGGCGGATATAGGCCGGCACGAAGCCGGGGAAGTCGAAGGCGTTCTCGACCCCGGCATCTTTGGCCACCTGGCGGATGTTGTTGCCGTAGTCGAAGGTCGGGATGCCCTGTTCGGCGAAACCGAGCATGGCGCGGACGTGAACCGCCATCGACTCGCGGGCCGCCGCTTCCACCGCCTTCGGATCGCTCTCGCGCTGGGCAAACCACTCCTCCAGTGTCCAGCCGGCAGGCAAGTAGCCGTT
The DNA here is from genome assembly GCA_039029035.1 of Acidobacteriota bacterium. Classification (GTDB taxonomy): domain Bacteria; phylum Acidobacteriota; class Thermoanaerobaculia; order Multivoradales; family J023; genus JAAELT01. Next base: position 10,915 of record JBCCGX010000200.1, read on the forward strand.
GACTGGATCGTGGGCCGAAGTCTGGTCGGTAACGGCATCGGGCCGGATACCGCGCCGCAACATCTCGGGCAGGACTTCGGCCGCATTGCCGAGCAGGCCGACCGAAATCGCCCGTCCTTCTTCGTGTGCCTTCTCGAGGATCGCCATCGCCTCATCCAGGGTATTGGCCTGGGTGTCGAGGTAACGCGTATCGAGGCGCATTTGAATACGGCTCGGCTGACACTCGATGGCCAACATCGAGGCGCCCGCCATGGTCGCGGCGAGGGGTTGAGCACCGCCCATGCCGCCGAGTCCGGCGGTCAGGATCCACTTGCCGGAGATATCGCCGCCGAAGTGCCGACGTCCCATCTCGGCGAAGGTCTCGTAGGTGCCTTGGACAATGCCCTGGCTGCCGATGTAAATCCACGAGCCGGCGGTCATCTGGCCGTACATCATCAAGCCCTTGGCGTCGAGCTCGTGAAAGTGGTCCCAGTTCGACCAGGCGGGCACCAGGTTGGAGTTGGCGATCAACACCCGCGGTGCGTCTTCGTGGGTGCGGAAGACGCCGACCGGCTTGCCCGATTGCACCAGCAGGGTCTCGTCCGAGCCGAGCCGCTCGAGG
>JBCCGX010000201.1:0-11491 GCA_039029035.1 Acidobacteriota bacterium
CCGGCCGGTCCGGCACACGACCGGAGTCTGTCGGCGAACGAGCGACTATTGAGCGGCTCTGCCGCGTATCTTTTCTCGGGCTGTCCCGAGCTTTGATTTCTCAGGAGGGCGCAATGCCACATCGAAGACTACGCTCTGTACTTTATCTGGCTGTCGGCGTGATGCTGCTGGCAGCCTTTGTTCCACTACCGACGGACGGCGACCTCGGGGATCCCGCCGAAGGCATCAACTGTCGTCACAAGCTGGCACAACTGTGGCAGGCAGCGCAAAGCGGAAGCTCAGGTCGCATGGGCTTCACCGAGCGTGAGATCAACGCGCATCTGGCCTCGGTGATGGAGGCCAATCCGGGAGTTCGCGAGGCCCGGGGCCTCACCGTGGGGGTCGAAGATCTGCGCCTGGCCATTGTCGAGGACGAAGCGTGTCTCTTTGTCATCGGTCGGGCGCTGTTCCTGCCCTTCGTCCTCGAGTACCGGGCAACCGCCACCAGGGAGGCCCACGACGGCGTGGTGCGACTCGAATCGGTGCGGCTCGGCCGGCTGCCGCTGGTTCAACCCCTGGAGTGGATCGCCACCGGCCACCTGGATCAGCTGACCCGGGGGCTGCGGGCTGAACGCGAGATTCTCCAGCACCTGACGGCGCTGGAGGTCACCGAGGGTAAGATCCTACTCGCAGTCGGCTAGCAGTCGTCCAATCTCAGGGCACGGTCGCCGACCAGGCCGTCGTGTTGCCCGACTCGAAGCCATCGACGAAAACGGCCGAGTCGATGCCGAGCCCGGCGGCGTAGATATCGGCCGAGGCTCCGCCACCGCCCGACTCGTCGCGGCTGTCGGTGTACACCGCGATCAGCCGGTCGAAGACGATGTCCATACCGCTGTAGTCACCGAACTCGAAGCCGTCGTTCAAGTTCGGCGACAGCTCGGTGCTGAGCCGCTGGCTCTCACTCCAGGTCGCTGCACCATCGGTGGAGACCGTATGGTAGAGGTCGATACCGGTGCGGTTGGCGCTGTTGCGGGTGTCGTTGAAGATCACGTGCACGTCGCCGTTCGGCGCCACCTTGATCCAGCTCTGCCACCGATCCACCGTATCGCCGTCGTCAGTCGGGTGCGGAGTCGAGATCTCCCAGGTCGCGCCACCATCGCGCGACCGCGCCACCTGGATGTGGCCGTGATTGTTGGCCGCCGAAGTGCTGGCCGGATCGATGGTGTCGGCCCAGGCGGCGTAGATGCTGCCGGCGAAGGGACCGCTCGACAGATCGGCGTCGGCGGAGACGATGATCGCCACGCGACGGGTCTCCTGGGACGGCAGGGCGAAAGCGAAGCTGGCGTTGAGGTCGTCGATCACCACCGGCGGATCGAAGCTGACACCGCCATCGGTCGACTTCAACACCCGCACCTCCTGCGAGCCGAAGCGCTCGTAGAAGTAGTAGACATTGCCTGCCGCATCGGTGGTGATATCGCAACCGATGCCCGAGGTCTCGGAGCTCAGGGTCAGCTCGGCCCAGGTGTTGCCGAAATCGGTCGAACGCGCGAAGCGCTGGATATTGCTGACATGCCAGCACAGGTAGACGTTGTCCTGGAAGGGTGAGGTCGGCGAGCGGTCGACGTGGAGGAATTGCTTGTCGCTGCCACCACCACCGATCTCGCGCCGCGGATCCCCTGGGGTCACGGCCTCGAAGTCGTTCCATGACTCACCATTGTCCGACGAGCGGTAGACCCAGACGCCACAGATCGAGCCACACAGGGCGGAGGAATAAGCCAGGGAGCCATCCGACGACCATTCGATCGTCGGGTCGCAGCAGGTGCTGCCGAGGGGCAGGCCGACCTCGGTCCAGGTCTCGCCACCGTCGTCGGACCAATGCATCTTCTGGCCTCCACCGGGGCCGTTGCTGCCGGCGATGACGCGATCACGATCGACCGGATTGATCATGATCGAAGACTCCGCGGCGGAGCTCGGCGAGGAGACACGAACGTTACCGTCGAGCACCTTCTCGGCCCAGAAAATCTCTTCCGTGACCCCCTGGTGGTGATCGAACTCGAAACCGCCTTCGACCCGTCGCACCGCGGTGTGGATCTTGCCCTCGATCAGAAAGCCACCGTATTTGTTGCGGAAGTACGGCACGGCGCTGTGTGGGTACTGCGCCGGACCGGTGCGCATCAGGTTGGGCATGGCCTTGCGCAGCTCGACGCGGAAGAAGGCCGGGATGGGATCGAGCACCTCCTCTTCCGTCGGCGAGAGCAAGGCGAGGTCCTCCTGGGTCAGCTGGTAATTGCGATCGTCCCAGGGGCCAAAACGCACAAGGGAAGCGTAGTCGACCCTGCCGTCGACACCCCTGGTCTGGACGATCTTCCAACTGGCAGCAGGCGGCTCGGCGGTCGCCGGGGCTCCGGCCTCCGGCGGCGGCTCACCGGATTGAGCGTCGGCGATCACCGTGCCCCAGGCCAGCCAACACATCAGGGCCGCAAGGATGCCGCCACGGGTCGAATCTGTCATCAATTGTTACCTCCTAGGTCGATCTTTTCGCGCTGTGCGCGGCTCTCCATTTTGGCGGCCAACGCTGTCTTGCCGATCTGGCGCAGCAGCACGGCATAGTCTTGCAGGATCTTGATCCGGTCTCTATGGCCCGGCGCCAGGACCTTCTCGCGAATCGCCAGGGCTCGCTCGTAAAGCGCTTCGGCTTCGACCAGCCGATCGAGCTCTCCGTAGACCTTCGCCAGGCCGTGCACCGGATACGACACACGGATGTGATCGGGCCCCAGGACCTCCTCACCGATAGCGATCGATTGCTCGTACATCGAGCCCGCCTCGGCATAGCGCCCCTGGCGTTGGTAGATCCCCGCCAGGAAAGTGAGAGCCCGTGCCCGCTTGGGATCGTCGGTAGCGCTCCAGATCGCCAAGGCGCGCTGATAGAGCGGCTCGGCTTCGTCGAAGCGCTCCTGATCGAGCAGCAGGTTGGCGAGATTGGTGAGATTGGCCGCCAGATTGGGATGGTTCGGTCCCAGGGTCTTCTCACCGATCTCTAACGAGCGGCGAAACAGCGGCTCCGCCTCACTGTAGCGCTCCTGGTCGGCATAGACCAACGCCAGGTCATAGAGCAGCTGCGAAGCGCTCGGATGATCAGGAGAGAGCAACTTCTCGACGATGCCCAAGGCCCGACCGTAGAGTCGATCCGCTTCCGTGTAGCGGCTTTGCTGGCGATAGAGCGACGCCATGTCCTTGAGCAGCGTCGACATGTCGAGATTCTCCGGTACCGGCGACGCCTCGCGGATGGCCAGGGCGCGCTGGTAGAGCGGCTCGGCCTCATCGTAGCGGTTCAGGTCGGCCAGCAGCTTGGCCAGGTTGCGCAGGCTGTCGGCGACCTCGGGATGGCTCGGACCGTGCACCGCCTCGCGGATCTCGAGCGCCTGCTGAAACAGCGGCTCGGCCTCGGCATACCGGCTCTGGCTGCGATAGAGCGTTGCCAGGTGGTCGCAGCTCGCCGCCAGGTCCAGTCCGTCGCCGGCCAGGCGACTGCGGGTCTCGAAGGCTTCCTCGAGCAATGGCGCAGCCGGCTCGAGCAGGCCCATCTTCTGGTAGACCATGCCGATCGTCGCTTTCAGCTGCGCCTGGGTCAGCGGTTGATCGGCGAGCTCACCGCGGATTTTGAGCGCTCCACGATCGAGAATCTCGCGCGCCGTGATGGCGTTGTTGCGCCAAGGATCGGAAATCTCGAACAAATCGACCATGAAGCGCGAGACCTGCTGTGCCGCTTCGCGCTCGCTGGTGGCGATCTCGGCCTCGCGCGCCACCCGCCGCGCCTGGAAGGCCATGGCGCCGGCGAAAAGCAGCAGCCCGGCGATCAGCACCGCCATCTGACGACGGCGACGGCGTGAGCGCTCGAGCGCCACCCGAGCGCGCTCGGCCTCGGCTTTCTCCCGGCGTTCGGCTTCGAGCTCGGCCCGCCGCTGGTCGAGGGAGCGCAAGCGCTCACCCAGACGCAGCGCGTTGCCCAGACGCCGCTGGGGGCTGACATCGACCGCCATCGCGATATCGTCGCGCAGCAGCTCGTCGTCGATCAGACGCTCCCACCCCGGTCCCAGGGCCCGGAAGAGATCGCCCACCACCATCTGATAGAGCATCACTCCCAGGGCGTAGACGTCGGCTTGCACCGTCGCCGCCTTACCCTCCATCAGCTCCGGCGCGTGGTAGAGCTGGGTCCCGGCAGACATCGCATCCGACGCCCCGGCCAAGCGACTCATGCCCATCAGGGTGATGCCGACGTCCGCCAGACGGGTCGGATCGGTCAAAAGGCCGATACCGAAATCGGCCAGCCGGGCCTGCACCCGGCCCTGGCGATCGGTGTGGACCAGGATGTTGCCCGGCTTGATGTCCTTGTGCAGAACCCCCACCGAGTGCGCCGCTGCCAAGGCTTCAGCGACCTGGGCGACGAGTTCCAATCGGCCGGCGAGCGGCACCTCTTCGATACCGCCCTGGGACTGCGCCCAATCGATCAGGCTGCCGCCGGCGGTGTATTCGGACTCGATGAAGTACGGCACCCGATCGAAATTCCAATCGAGGATGCGGGCAATGTCTTCGCGGTCGCCGAGCTCTTCTTTGAGCAGCCGAAAGAGAGTGATCTCACGCTTCAGCGCCTGCAGCCTCTCGGTGTCGAAACAGAACTTGAACACCCGCCGATCACCGGTCTTGGGGTGCAGTGCCAACCAGACCTCGCCGAAGCCGCCTTCACCGAGCTTGCGCTCGAGTTCCCAATTGGGTCGTGCCTCGATCACCTGGCCCGGTGCCGGCCGCCAACCGAGGATGCCTTCGTGATCCTGGCGCCGCACCTTCTCGGATTCGCCGGGCGGCGTCAGCGGCGACAGGTGATCGACCCCGACCTCGAAGATTTCTACTGGCTCCTCGACCCCTTTGAAGAGGTAGGTTCCGTGGGCCAGCCAGCGCAGCTCGGCGCCAAGGGAGTCACCACCGGCCTCGGCTCGCCGGGCGACGTCGAAAGCGCCGCGGGTCAACAGCGTCTGGCGACTGGCGGCGACCGACATCAGCCGCGCAGCAGTTGGCTTGGCCAAGCCTTCGACTTCGAGCGGCTTGGCGCCGCGGGCGACATCTTCCGTCGGGTTCTGCCGCAAGACCACCTCACCCAAGTGGATCCCCACCCGCGCCGCCAGCTCGACGCCGGCCTCGGAGCTGAGCTCCATCAGGGCTTCGTGGTAGGCCAGGGCATAGCGCACCGCATGCAGCGGGCGCTCGAAAAGAAGCAAGAAGCCGTCTGTCTTGTCGATCTCCTGGCCGTCATGACGCGCCAGCAGGTCGCGCGCCAGGTGATCGTGCCGGGCAAAAAGCTGCGAGGTTCGCCGATCGCCGAGCTCCTCCACCAGGCGTGTGCTCTCCACCAAGTCGCTCATCAACAAGGTCTTGAGGACAACCTGATTGACAGAGAACCGGTCCTGGGCCTCGATCAGTGTCTTTTGCGGCATCGATCGCCATTGTAGCGAAGTGACTCGCCATCAGGCGCCGCCGCAACACACCTTGTCTCGACCATCCCCCTACCCAGAAGAGCCGACCGCACCGAGTTCGGCGACCCCAACGAGTGGCCGCCCTGCTGCCGGTACGCTATGATCGCGCTGTCCTGCGACTCAGATCGTTCGAGTTGTTCCGCTCGCGCCGTGCGCCGAGCTGTGCCGCGACGCGCTCATTCACCGTCGGAAGGAGGCCTAGAATGAAGCTCAATGCACCGAAGCAGATCACCTGGATCATCGCCGTGATTCTCGGCATCGTGGGTATCCTCGGCAAAGTCGCACCGATCGCCGCAGTCGCGCCGAACGCCTTCTGGCTGGTGACGATCGGCTTTGTTCTGCTCACTCTGGGGACCCTGCTCAAGGACGTGTGACCCAGAGCCTGGCTCTCAACTAGCCGACACTCAGCCCACAGCCCTCAACCAACCGCCCGACGGCTAGCGACCTTCAGCCAGCCGGCCCGACGGCCGGCTCGCCAACTGCCGCCTCGATCAGCGACGAGCGCTCTTCGACAATGCGCCAGTGCCCGGCAGACGAGGCCAGCTCGAGGGTCTTGAGCACCCAATCCTGATAGCCCGGCGCTCGGTAGCCCTGGCCAAAACGAGCGATCGCTGCGCCGTCACCCGTTAGATCGACCTCGATATCACTGACCGTCACGGCGATGGCCTCCGGCCCAAGGATCCGCTGACGGCGCCGCTGCTCCCAGGCGATGCGGCTCTCACCGTCTGGCGGTTGGAAGCCGAGGTCATAGAAGCTCAGATAGGTGTCGACATCCTGGGACGCCCAGGCTGCAGCCCAGGATCGGACCACGGTTTCGATCGCATCGTGCGACCCGGCTTCGGCTGCCTGCTGGGAAGCAGTCTGCCCAGCTGGCTGATCCGTCGCAAGCGCCGGGCCGTCGACGCGGGCCTGTGAGACCACCGGCTCCGCGGGCGCCTGCACCACGACCTGCTCTGCCACGCCCTGCTCTGCCACGGCTTGCTCCGCCACGGCTTGCTCCCCCACGGCTTGCTCCCCCACGGTTTGCCGCTCGGGATGCGAGCGACCGGCGACGAGCCCGGAGCCGAGAGCCAACAAGGCGAGGGCCGCCAGGGCCACGGCGGCATTACGCTGCAGCTCGAGTCGGCGCAGGTGCCGCGAATCCAGAAACTCGCGCTCGCTGATCAGATTGAACGCCTCGGGACTCACCCAAGCGTGCTCTCCGTTGGGTAATCGGACCCTCACCCGATCCGATCGGGAATCCATACGTGCCTCCTACCCTACGAATTCCCCCTACTCTTTCTTGGTTGCCGGCTATTGTCTCATCCGACGCGGCCAAGGCCAAGCCCGCTGCCCCTACGCTACTGTTTCAGTATTTTTTCCACAATTTCACCCCACGCGGCTCGCGCGTCAAGCGAAAAACCTCGCCCAGCGTCGCGCAATAAGGGCTGCCGACGGCCGGCTCGCCGTTGATTGTCTCGATGTCGATCGACGAGCGCGGCATGACGTCGCGGGTCATCAGCACCTTCAGAAAGGCGTAGTAATCGCGCAGACGGGGATGGTCTGGCCGGCAGCGCACCTCGAGCTCGCGGCCGCGGCGCTGCGACGACACCACCAGTCGGGCGCCGTGGTAGACCAGGTGATTAGAAGGTAAGCGCGACGGCAGCGTGCCCTTCAAGCCCTCGACTTCGACCCCGGCCAAGGAGGCCGGATCGACCGCCGCAAGCCAGTAGACTGCGTCTTGCGGCAAGCCGCGCTGCAACGCCCTGAAAGCCGTGTGGGAGGCAAACTGCAAACCGCGAACGCCAGCGAAAAAATGTCCCGCCAGTACCTCGCCGGAGAGCTCCATCAAACGCAGGGCGCGGAACACCCGCGACCACTGCAGCGGCGGGAGCTCACGCACCAAGAGCTCACGGAAGAGCACGCCGTAACGCTGTAGGAGGACACGGATACGGTCCTTGGTCAGCTCCTCCGCCTCCAGGGCGTCCTGCGGCGGCGCCGTGGTCTCGACCACGAACCAATGGCCGAAGCCCGGTCGACTCGCCTGCCAGCGCGCCGCGCCCCCCCGACGGCGCGAGCGCGGGCGGGCCCCGCGACCCCGCGTCGGCAGCTCCGTCGGCTGGAATTTGGTCTCGATCCCCTTGCGCACCGCCAGGTAGCCATCGTTCGACACCTTGCCGGCCCAGGCCAGAGGCCACAGCGCTTCGGAGATCGCGCCGGTCGTTCGACCGCTGCGCTCCGCCAGCTGCGTCAGATCGGCACGCAGGGGACGCTCGCCGAAGAGGGCTACCAGCTCGGCGTCCGGTGGAGCTTCGGCCCCGGGCTCGAAGAAGAGCTCACGATCGGCAGCGAAGGCGAAAGTCAGGCGTGCCTGGCCGCAGCCGAGCCAGATGAGTTCGCTCTCCTGCATCAAGGCGTCCAGCCACGCCGGGTAGTAGGGATCGAGCCGCGCCGGCAAGATCTCCGTTTCCCAAACCGCCGCCGGGGCCAAGTAACCGAAGAGCTTCTCCAGCCGATCTTGCAAACCCTCCACACTGTCGCCGCGCTCCACCAGCCCCTGGTGGCTGGCGAGGAACAGCGGCAGTTGGGCCGCTGGCAAGGTCTCGAAGCTCGGGCGACGCGCCGTGCGCAGCCAGCGCAAGAGGGTTTCGAGGTTCTCGGCGTCACAGACCTGGAGGGTCTCGGCGCCTTGGACCAGCTGATCGAGGACCACCCGTTGCGATTCCTGGAGCATCTCCAGCACGGTACGTGCCGCCGTTTCGCCGAGACCCAGGCAAGGCCCCAGATCGGTCAGCTCGATCGGGCCATGGAACCGCAGCCACTCCCCCACCCAATCGGTCAGCACGCCCCAACGCGCCTCCTCATCCGCCGCCTCGGCACCTCTCTCGCCCACGGTGCTCGGCGGGGCGTTGAGCAAGCGGTGCAGATCGTCCCGAACGCTCGCCGGTAGCTCGGCTCCATCAACAGTCCGCAGGGGCACGTGGTCCAGGTCGAGGTCCAGCGCCTGGGCGAGGCGCGGCAGGGCCTCCAGGGCGACGACACGATCACCCGCAGGCCTGTCGCCCACGGTGCTGTTGACCACAGTACTATCAACCACTGTGCCATCAACCGCGGTGCCGGCTAGATCGATGCGGACGACACGGTGCTCGATGCCCTGCAGCGTGTCCGCTGCGTCGACCTCGTGATCACGAGTCACGGCGGCAAGAAGCTGCCGCCACTCGGCCTCCGGGATCAGAATCCGCTCGCTGATCCAGTCGATCAGGTCCGTCCCGGGATGGGGTGCGTAACCCGGGCTCAAACGCTGCACCTTGGCCCGAAACTGCTCCACCAGCTGCGCTGGTAAGCGTGGCCGCAGGTGCGATTGGAAGACCAGCTCCTTGAGTAGATCTTGGCGCAGGTTCGACACGCCGCCGCCGGTAGATTCGGGTGAATCGTCGGCGTACATGTAGTGGTTGGTGTGCTGCCACATCAGGTTGGCGGCAAAGGGCGAAGGGGAGGCGGTGCGCACCTGGCGCAGCTCGATCTCGCCCTCCTCCACCCGGTGCAAGACCTGTTTTAGGTTGTCGAGATCGAACTCGTCTTGCAGGCAGGTACGCCAGGTCTCGACCAGCACCGGGAAATCACCGTAGGGCGAGACCGCCTCGAGCAGCTTCTTCGAGCGCTGGCGATGCATCCACAACGGCGTGCGATGGCGGAAGCCGGAGCGCGGTAGGAGCAATGCGGTGGAGGCATTGACCCGGAAGCGGGCACCGAAAAAGCCAGTCTGCTCGAGCCGGCGACGCAGCAGGGTTTCGAGCTGCTCGGGATCGACCAGCTCGAGAACCTCCGTCGCTTCGAAACCGCGCGGCAGCCGCAACAGGATACAGTCGTCGTCGTGGAAGACTTCGAAGGGCTCATCGTAGCGCTCTTCCCACGCCGCCTGCAGGGCGATCGTCAATGGCCGGTTCACCGTACCGCCCCAGAAGGTGTGCAGGATCACCGCGCCACGGCCATCGTCGCTCGGCCCACCGTCGCAGGTCTCGACCAGCAGCCGCCGGAGGTGGGGCAGCTCACCGGTGGCCGCGCGCTGCTCGGCCAGGAAGCTGATCAGCTCCTCCGCCGCCGCCTCTTCGAGCCGATAATCACGCCCCAGCTCGGCAGTGAGCCCAGGCTCGTCGAGGCGCTCTTCGATCCCTCCCAGGAACCGAGCGATCTTTTGTGAGAAGAAGAAGTCGCGATCCTGCGCGTCGGAGCGCCAGAACGGTGCCAGGGCCGAGCTGCGCCGCGCCGGCCGCACCAGCACGTCGTTGTGGGTGACCCGGCGGATCTGCCAGCTCTGGGCGCCGAGGGTGAAGGTGTCGCCGGTCGAGCGCTCCCAGACAAACTCCTCGTCGAGCTCGCCGAGCTTGGCCATCGAGTCCTCGAGACGCAAAGCGAAGTAGCCGCGATCGGCGATCGTACCGCCCGACATGTAGAGGATGCGGGCGACGCCGCGGCGCGCCTCGAGGGTGTTGTCGATACGGTCGAACGACGCTCGCGGCCGCAGGTCGCGGATCCGGCTGTCGGCGTAGCGGCCGGTCAACATGTCGACGACGAGGTCGAGCTGGCGTCGCTTGAGGTGCCGGTAGGGATAGCTCGTGCGCAGGACGGCGTGGAGGTCGTCGACGTTCCAGGGCTCCGAGGCGACCATCGACAGGATGACCTGGGCCAGCACGTCGAGCGGCGCCGCGACCGGCAGGACACTCTCGATGTCCTGCTCGAAAATGCTGCGGGCGATGATCGCGGCGTCCAAGAAGTCGCGCCCGTGGGTGGGATAGAAGACGCCGCGGCTGATCTCCCCCACCCCATGGCCGGCGCGACCGATGCGCTGGATGGCCGAGGAGATGGCGCGCGGCGACTGGATGAGGATGACCTCGTCGAGGGCGCCGATATCGATTCCGAGCTCCAACGAGTTGGTGGCGACGATCGCCTTGAGCTCGCCCTCCTTGAGGCGCTTCTCGACCACCGCCCGCACCTCACGGGACAGCGACCCGTGGTGCGAGTAGGCGAGCTCTTCGCCGGCCTCCTGATTGATCAGGCGAGTGACCTTCTCAGTCATTCGACGACTGTTGGCGAACAACAGCGTCGAGCGGTTGCGGCGGATTACCTTCAGCAGGTCTTCCACCAGACGCTGCCAGAGGGTCTCTTCCTCGACCTCTAGACCGCCTTTGCCGAGGGGGTGGCGGATGCGCAGCTCGTAGGTTTTGCTAGCGCTCGAACGGACCCGTGCCACCCGGCGCTGGCTGTAGCTCACGCCACCCTCGGTCTCGTGCAGCTGCCAACCGCCAACGAAGCTCGCCACCTCCGTCATCGGCCGAATCGTCGCCGACAGGGCAACGCGCTGAAACTCACCGGATAAAGGCACCAGGCGGTCGACGGCGGTGATCAGATGGGTGCCGCGCTTGCCCGCGGTCACTGCGTGGATCTCGTCGAGAATCACCGTTTCGAGACCGGTCAGCAGCGTCCGCCCCCCCTTCGAGGTGAGCAGGATGTTGAGGCTCTCCGGCGTGGTGATCAGAATCTCCGGTGGCCGGCGCAACATCTTCTGGCGCTCCGCCGGCGGTGTGTCACCACTGCGCGTCATCACCCGCAGACCGGGCGCCTGCTTACCGGCCTGAGAGAAGCGCTCGGTCAGCTCGGCCAAGGGGCGCTGCAAGTTGCGCCGGATGTCGGTGTTCAACGCCCGCAGCGGCGACACATACAGTACCCGCACCCGGCCGCTCGTCCACTGTCCGGTCAGCAGCTGATGCAACGCCCACAGAAACGCCGTCAACGTCTTGCCGCTGCCGGTCGGCGCCGAGATCAGCACATGCTCGCCCGCCGCGATCCGTGGCCAGGCGAGCTGCTGGATCTCCGTCGGCTCGCCGACCGCCTCGTCGAACCAACGATGGATCAGGGGATGAAAGACCGAAAGGGCCTCGGCCGGCGCGGTAGGCATCGCCGACTAGTGTAACGAGATCTCGACGCGAAACTGGCGCTCTTCGACC
>JBCCGX010000202.1:0-11479 GCA_039029035.1 Acidobacteriota bacterium
ATCGAGGAGCATGGCGCAGGTATGCCTGGAATGAGCACGGCCCCTGAAATCGGGCCAGCGATCGAGCCCTTGGAGCGCCGCGCCAGCACCGAGGCCGAGGCGCTCTTGCAACGGCTGGACGAGCTCTCTGACGAGGAGGTCACAGCACTGCTCGCCGAGCGTGCGGCACTCGGGGAGATCGAAGTATGAGCACCCAGGTCAAGGATCGGGCGCAGCTGACAGCGACCGAGAAGCGCGCGCTGCTGCGTCGCTTACTCGCGGCCGAAGCGGCCCGGCCGCAGCGCCATCCCTGCTCCTTCGCTCAGCAGCGCCTGTGGTTTCTCGACCAGCTCGAACCGGGCAACTCGGCCTACCACCTACCCCTGCCATTACGCCTCGAAGGCCAACTGAATTTCACCGCTTTCGCCGCCAGTCTCGACGAAGTCGTCCGCCGCCACGCCGCGCTCCGCACCACGTTCGAGGTCGAAGACGGCTTGCCGGTCCAGGTCGTGGCCCGATCACTGTCACTGTCGGCGCCGGTGGTCGACCTGCGGCAGCTGCCGGAAGACGAACGGGCAGCGACGGTCGACGCGCTGCTCCAGGCCGAGATCCGACGGCCCTTCGACCTCGTCCGTGGACCGTTGCTGCGAGTCTTGGTGCTGTCCACCGGCGACCGCGAGCACGTGGTCTTCTTGAGCATGCACCACATCGTTTCGGATGGCTGGTCGATGGGCATCCTGATGCGCGAGCTGGCCACTTTGTACCGTGCTTTCGCCGCTGGACAGCCGTCCCCTCTGCCGCCGCTCCCTATCCAGTACGCCGACTTCGCGGTCTGGCAGCGCGACTGGCTTGCCAGTCACGTCATGGAGCAGCAGCTGGACTACTGGCAGCGCACCTTGGGCGCCGGAACCCCGGCTCTGGCCCTGGCCGCCGACCGGTCGCAGGCAGCGCAGCCGATCCATACCAGTGGCAGGTTGTCGCGGCGTCTTCCGAACGCTCTCAGCGAGCAGCTGCTGCACGCGGCGCGGCGCCACGATGTCACCCTCTTCATGCTGCTGCTAGCGGTCTTCAAAATCCTTCTCTGTCGCTTGAGCGGACAGTCTGTGGTGACCGTTGGCTCGCCAATCGCCAACCGCAATCGCCCAGAAATCGAAGGACTGATCGGTTTCTTCGTCAACACCTTGGTGTTTCGAACCGAGCTCGACGAGGACCTCTCTTTCCGTCAGCTCCTGCGGCGGGTACGCGAAAACTCTCTGGCCGCCCATGCGCATCAGGACTTGCCCTTCGAACGCCTGGTGGAGGCCCTGGCGCCGACGCGTGACCTCGCACGCACGCCGCTATTTCAGGTGATGCTCAACATGCTGAACTTCACCGAGCAGTCCTTCGAGCTACCCGGCCTCAGGGTCGAGGCAATCGCTTTCCCCGAGCTCGAGTCGAAGTTCGATCTCACCCTCTATTCGTTCGAAGTCGACCGCCAGATTCGACTGCGACTGGTCTACAACGCTCACCTCTTCTCGCCGGACCGGGCGGCCGAAATGCTCGGTCAGCTCGAACACCTGCTGGCGCAAGTCGTCGCCGATTCGGAGCGTCCGATCAGTCAAATGTCGCTGGCCACTCCGGCGGCCCGGAAGCGACTGCCCGATCCTTCGCGGTCACGAATCGCGGCGCGTCCGGCAGAGTCGGTGCTGAGCCGCTTCGCCCGCCAGGTCCGACGGGCACCGCGACAGCTCGCGGCGGTCGACGCGCACGAGAGCCTCAACTATGCCGAGCTGGCGGTGGCGGCGGACGGGGTTGCCGCTACGCTTGCAGCAGCTGGCCTCGGAGCAGGTGACCTGGTGGCGGTCTACGCACCGCGCAGAGTCGCGCTGGTGTGGTCAGTGCTCGGCGTACTGCGCGCCGACGCAGCCTTCCTGATCCTCGACCCAGCCTACCCGCCGGCCTACTTGGCCGGCCGTCTGCGGGCGGCCAAGCCTCGCGGCTTCCTGCAACTGGGGCCGACGCATCGACCGGACGAGGTCGCGGCCTGCTTGGCGGAGGTCGGTTGTGTCTGTTTCGACTTCGCCACACCACCCGCCGCACCCACCTCGCCGCCGGCGGCGAGGAACGAGGGACTCGCTTACCTCGCCTTTACTTCCGGTTCCACCGGCAAGCCCAAAGGCGTTCTTGGCGAGCACTTGCCGATCGCTCATTTTCTCGACTGGTACTGCGCCACCTTCCAGGTCTCCGAGTCGGACCGCTTCGCCATGCTCTCCGGCCTTGGCCATGATCCACTGCTGCGCGATCTCTTCGCTCCGCTGTCGCTCGGCGCAACGTTGGTCGTGCCCGATCCCGAACGTATCGGCGAGCCCGGCTGGCTGGCGCGCTGGCTACGCCAGGAAGGTGTCACGGTCTGCCACTTGACTCCAGCCATGGGTCAGTTGCTCACCACCGGCGACCAGGAAGCGCTCATTCCAAACCTGAGGTACCTCTTCTTCGGTGGCGACCGCCTGCTCCACACCGATCTCGCGCGGATTCGGCGCGCCGCGCCGGGCGCCGCCGTCGTCAACTTCTTTGGCGCCACCGAAACGCCACAGGCAGTGGCCTCCCAGGTGGTGCTCGAGGGGGGACAACCCGTGGCAGCGACCTCACCATCGGTGGTGCCTCTCGGCCGCGGCGTCGGCGGTAGCCAGCTGCTGGTCCTGCGCCGTGGCGGACACCTGGCCGGTATCGGGGAGGTGGGAGAGCTCCACGTCCGCAGCAGCTACCTGGCGCGTGGCTATCTCGACGATCCGACCCTGACCGCCACACGCTTTGTCCCCGATCTCGCCGGCAGCCCTGGCTCACGCAGCTATCGTACCGGCGACCTAGGTCGCTTTCTGCCCGATGGCAGTGCCGAGCTCGCAGGACGCGCCGACCGTCAAATCAAGATCCGCGGCTTTCGAATCGAGCCGGCGGAAGTCGAAGCGCGGCTCGCCGAGCACCCCTTGGTCGACGAAGCACGGGTAGAGCTTCGCGATGACGCCCCTGGTGGCCACGGCCTGGTGGCTTACGTGCGCGCGCCATCGGAGGTGCCGAATGCGGCCGAGTTGCGGCAGCATCTCAGCTCGTTGGTGCCAGGCTACATGGTGCCGGTCGCCTACGTGGTGCTCGAGAGTTGGCCTCTCGATCCGCGCGGCAAGGTGGACCGCTCAGCCCTACCGCCGCCGACCGGCGCTGCCGCCACCACCGTCGACTCGCCGCCTCGAACACCCCTCGAAGAGCTGCTCGCCGGCATCTGGGGCGAGCTGTTGGGACGCTCGAACATCAGCATCGGCGACAGCTTCTTCGACCTCGGCGGTCATTCGCTTCTCGCCACCCAACTGGTGTCACGGGTGCGTGACGCCCTGGGCGTCGAGCTGCCGTTGCGGGCGCTGTTCAAACAGCCGACATTGGAAGGCTTGGCTGCTGCGATCGAGTCCCACCGCGGCTCCGACCAGGCTGCGCCGCCGATCGAACCGGGCCCCCGCGGTGACCGGGTCCCGCTGTCATTCGCCCAGCAGCGATTGTGGTTCCTTCAGCAGCTCGATCCAGCCAGCCCGGTCTTCAACATCGCAGATGCCGTCGAGCTGAAAGGTCAGCTGGACGTCGCAGCCATGGCGTTGGCCGTGCAAGGAGTGGTCCAGCGGCACGAGTCTTTGCGGACCACTTTTGCTGAAGTCGACGGCGATGCCGTGCAGCGCATCGCGACCGTGCCCCGGACGTCCTTGCCGCTGGTCGACCTCGAGGGTCTGGCCCAGGAGGACAAACTGCCGCATGCGCGGCGACTGGCCGCACAGCATCTCCTTCGAGCCATGGATCTCGGCTGCGGGCCGCTTTTGCACACCCTGCTGGTGCGCCTCGGCGATGCCCATCACCTGGCGTTCTTCGCCGTCCACCACATCGTCGCCGACGGCTGGTCGATGGGGATCCTGGTGCGTGAGATAGCCGCCGGCTACGGTGCAACCCTCGCAGGGCAAGCGGCCGCTTCGGCGCCATTGCCTCTGCAATACGCCGACTATGCGATCTGGCAGCGTCATTGGCTTTCCGGGCAGGCGCTCGAGCGTCTGCTGGCCTATTGGCGCCAGCAGCTGGCCGGCCCGTTACCCGTGCTCGAGCTTCCGATGCAACGACGCCGGCGGCGCCCCGGCCAAAGCTTCGCGGGCGCTCTCGAACGACTGACGCTGCCTGCCGAGTTGAGCGCCGAGGTGCACCGTTTGGGACGCCAGGAGGGCACGACTCTATTCATGACTCTGCTGGCGGCGTTCCAAACACTGCTCCACCTCTACACCGGCGAGCACGATCTACTGGTCGGCACCAACATCGCTAACCGCCAACGCCGCGAGCTCGAAGGCCTGATCGGATTCTTCGTCAACACCCTGGTGATGCGCACCGACCTGTCGGGCGCGCCGAGCTTCCGCCAGCTGTTGGCCCGGGTGCGACAGACGACACTCGACGCCTATGACCACCAGGATGTGCCTTTCGAAAAAGTCATCGAGGAGGTCAGGCCCGATCGCGCGGCCGGCGCTGCGCCGCTTTTCCAGACCAAGCTGGTGCTTCAGAACCTGCCCGCGGCGCAGCAGGAGCTTCCCGGTTTGACCCTGGCGCCACTCGAGCTCGAGCAGCAGACCACCAACTTCGACCTGACCCTCTTCGCGACGGACCGCCCGAGCGGTCTCATCGTCTCGTTGGTGTACGCCACCGAGCTGTTCGAAGGCCCGTCGATGGCCGAGCTGCTGAAGTGCTACCGCGCCGTGCTCGAAGCGGCAGTCGATGATCCGGATCGATCGATCTCGAGCTTCGGCCAGCTTCTGGGCCCGAGTGAAAACGCTCCGGTGGATGACCTGCTGGACGATCTAGAGGATGCATGAGAGTCGTTGACATGACAGCGAAAGAGACCATTCAGCACCTCCTCGAGCGTTCCTTCGAGCAATTTGCCGATCGCTGCGCGCTCGAGTCGTCCTCGCGACGGATCGACTACGCCGAGCTCGGTGCCGAGTCGAGCCGGCTGGCCAATCTCCTCCGCGCCGAGGGCGCGAGGCACGGCTCGATCGTGGCCATCCTGGTGGCCGACACCGGCACGGCGATCACCGCCATGATCGGGACCCTGCGCGCCGGCGCCGCTTTCGTGATGCTCGATCCGGCGCTGCCTGACCGACGGTTGGCCACCCTCGCCCAGCAGGTCGAGCCCGGTTGGCTGCTCGCCGACGCCGCGAGCTTGCAGTTCGCCGGACGGCTGCGCGCCAGCCACGCCCCCGCGGCGCGCCTGGTCGCCCTGGACGGCGATCCGACCTCAGTGAGCGAAGACTGCCTCGACTTCGCGACGTTCGACGACCGCAGGCCGCCGCGACTCGACTATGGGCGTGACGACCTGTCCTACGTCTATTTCACCTCCGGCTCGAGCGGTCAGCCGAAGGGCATCGCCGGACGACTCAAGGCTATCGATCACTTCATCCGCTGGGAGATCGACACCCTGAGTCTCGACCAGGGCGTCCGCGCCAGCCAGCTCGTGGCACCCTCTTTCGACGCCTTCCTGCGCGACGTTCTCGTGCCTTTGGTCGCCGGCGGCACGGTGTGCATCCCGCCGAGCCGTGAGGTTGTGGGGGATCCTGGGCTGCTGAGCGCCTGGCTCGACGAGCGGCGCATCGAGCTCGTCCACGGCACGCCGTCCCTGCTCCGCACTCTGCTCCAAGAGCCGCTGGATTCGGGCCGTTTCGCTGCCCTGAAGCACCTGTTGCTCGCTGGCGAAGCGTTGCTGCCGGCCGATATCCGACGCTGGCAGGCGATCTTCGGCGACCGGGTGGTGTTGTTCAACCTCTACGGTCCTTCCGAGACCACCATGACCAAACTCTTCTACCGCGTGCGCCCCGGCGACGGCGAGCGGCGGATGATTCCGATCGGCAAGCCGATGCGCGGCGCGCGGGCGGTGGTGCTCGATGACGACGGCAAACCCTGCCCACCGGGCTTCGCCGGCGAGATCTACCTGCGTACGCCCTTCCGCTCGCTCGGCTACTACCAGCAGCCCGACCTGACATCGGCGGCCTTTGTCGTCAACCCTCTGAACAACGACCCCAACGATCTGCTCTATCGCACTGGCGATCTCGGGCGCCGGCTCGAGGACGGCAACTTCGAGTTCCTCGGGCGTCGCGACCACCAGGTCAAGATCCGCGGCGTACGGGTCGAGCTCGGCGAGGTCGAGAACGCCCTCAGCGAGCATCCGTCGGTGGCCGAGGTGGCGGTGATCGCCCGCGAGCAAGCGGACGCGACGCGCTACCTCTGCGCCTATGCGGTGACCCGTGACTCTCTGGAGCCATCGGCCTTGCGGCGCTGGGCCTCCGAGCGCCTGCCTGAAGCCCTGGTGCCATCGCGGATCGAGGTCATCGAGACGATGCCGCGCACAGCGACCGGTAAGGTCGACCGCGGCGCCCTGGCGCAGCGGCCGGACTCGGAAGCCGAGGCTCAGGAAGCAGGGTCTCAGCGCACCGAGCGGGGACCGACCGAGGAATTGCTGACGGGGATCTGGTCGGAGGTCCTGGGCTGTGAGCGGGTCGAGCCGCAGGATGACTTCTTCCAGCTCGGCGGCCATTCCCTGACCGCCATGCAGGTCCGCGCACGGGTTCGTGCCGCGTTCGGCGTCGATTTGTCACTACGCCGCTTCTTTGAGCAGCCGACGCTGGCCGCAATGGCGACGGCGATCGAGGATGGCCGCCGCAGCGCTGCAGGGCTGCCGACCGCGCCGATCGTCGCTGTTGCCCGCGACAACGAATTGCCGGCGTCGTTCGCCCAGCAAAGGCTGTGGTTTCTCGATCAGCTTGGCGCCGCCCAGAGCGCGTACCACCTCTCTGCTTCGGTCGCAGCGAACGGCGATCTCGACCCGGGGATTCTGCGGCGGTCTTTCGCTGCGCTGACAGCGCGCCACGAAGCCCTGCGCACCCGCTTTGTCGAGCACGACGGCCAGCCGCGGCAAGTGATCGCCGACGCCGAGGCACCCGCCTTGCCAATCGTCGATCTCACAGCCCTGCCCCCGGCAACACGTGCGGTCGAGTCGACACGGCTGGCTCGCTTCGAAGCCGACCACCCCTTCGATCTCACTCGCGGCCCGTTGCTCCGCACCACGCTGCTACGCCTCGACCGCCACCGCCACGTCCTGCTGGTCACCCTGCACCATATCTGTGGCGACGAGTGGTCGATGGGGGTCTTGATGCGCGAGGTGGCGACGCTCTACCGGGATCTGGCCGCAGGCGTTCAACCGACATTGCTAGCCTTGCCGGTTCAGTACCCCGACTATGCGGTCTGGCAGCAGCACGCACTAGCGGGGGAGAAACTCGAGCGCCGGCTCGAGACCTGGCGCCAACGTCTGGCGGGTGCGCCGGTGCTGGAGCTGCCCCTCGACCGACCGCGACCGCAGGTCCGTAACCTGCGCGGTGCCGCCCTCCACGCCGCCTTGCCGAAAGCGTCTCGCGCCGAGCTCGAAGCGTTCGGCCGGCGCCAGGGCGCCACTCTGTTCATGACCTTGGCGGCAACCTTCAACCTATTGCTAGCGCGCTACAGCGGCCAGCGCGACGTGCTGATCGGCACCCCGGTCGCCAATCGCGAGCGGGTCGAAACCGAAGGCTTGATCGGGTTCTTCGTCAACACCCTGGTGTTGCGCACCGACCTGGCCGGCGACCCGCCCTTCGAGCAGTTGCTGGGGCAGGTCCGAGCCAACATCCTCGAGTCGTTTCTCGACCAGGATCTGCCCTTCGACAAGTTGGTCGAAGCGCTGCAGCCGGCGCGCAGCCTGAACCGCAACCCGCTGTTCGATGTGATGCTGATTCTGCGCAACGCGCCGATGCCGGAGATCGAGTTACCCGGCCTCGAGCTGCGCCAGCTGCCCGTCGCCGATAACGCGGCCAAGTTCGACTTTTCGCTGTCGCTGAGCGAGATCCCCGACGGGCTCGGCGTGTCGCTGACCTACAGCACCGACCTCTTCGATACCACCACGATCGAGCGGCTTTCGCGCCATCTCAGACGGCTCTTGGTTGCGGTCAGTGTCGCGCCCGAGCGGCGGCTGTCGGCCTTCGCTCTCACCAGTGACGCCGAACGCCACCAAATGCTGCACGAGTGGAACGAGACAGCTCGCAAGTGGCCCGGCTCGCCTTGCGTGCACCGCTGGATCGAGCAAATCGCAGAGCGGTTGCCGGAGGCAACAGCGGCTGTTTTCGACGATCAGCACCTGAGCTACCGCGAGCTCGATCGCCGCTCCCATCGGCTGGCACAACGCCTGCTCAGTCAGGGAACGCGGCCCGACGAGGTCGTCGCAGTGATGATGGAGCGCTCGCTCGAGTTGGTGGTGGCGCTTTTTGGGGTGCTGAAGGCGGGCGCCGCCTTCGTGCCTCTCGATCCTGATTACCCCAGGCCGCGCTTGGAGTTCATGCTCGCCGACGCGGGGTGTCGCATCGTACTGACGCAGGAGCGTTTTCGCAGCGCGCTGGAGCAAGGACCGGCGCGCCCCTTGTGTCTCGACACGAGTTGGGCGGGCGATGCAACGGGCAGCATGGCGAGCCCACCAGCGTCGGTCGAAGGCTCCCAAACGGCCTATGTCCTCTACACCTCGGGCTCAACCGGCTGGCCCAAGGGCGTGATGGTGCCGCACGTCGGCATCGTCAACCGGCTCCACTGGATGCAGGGGATCTATCCCCTCGGACCCGGCGACCGGGTCTTGCAGAAGACACCGTCGAGCTTCGACGTCTCGATGTGGGAGTTGTTCGGGCCACTGATCGCCGGCGCCTGTTTGGTACTGGCTCGGCCGGGCGGTCATCGCGATAGCGGTTATCTGGCACGGACGATCACCGAGCATCGAGTGAGCGCCCTGCATTTCGTGCCTTCGATGTTGCGTGTCTTCCTCGAGGAGCCGGCGCTCTCCATCGGCCATCGACCGCTGGTGCTCTGCGGCGGCGAAGCTCTGACGCCAGCGCTGGCACGACGTTTCCGCCAGCGCATCGACGGCGCCCGGCTGGTCAATCTCTACGGACCGACAGAGGCCTCGGTCGACGCGACCTCTTGGCCCTGCCCGACCGATCTACTGACCGAGCGGGTGCCGATCGGCCGTCCCGTGGACAATCTCCATCTCTACGTGCTCGATCGCAACCTGACGCCCCTGACGGTGGGTGCTCCCGGAGAGCTGCACATCGCCGGCGTCGGTCTAGCGCGCGGCTATTTGGGACGCCCCGGCCTGACGGCGTCCACCTTTGTGCCGGATGCTTTCGCGGCGACCGATTCCATCGTGTCAGCGGCCGGCGCGAGACTGTATCGGACCGGGGATCAGGTACGGCTACTTCCCGGCGGCGAGATCGAGTTTCTGGGTCGCTTCGACGACCAGGTCAAGGTGCGCGGCTTCCGCATCGAGCTGGAGGAGATCGAGAGTGTGCTCGGCCGACACCCGCAGGTCCGTCAGGCAGCGGTGGCGGTATCGCCCACTCCGGACGGCGCCAGCCGGCTCGTCGCGTACTACGTGCGGCGCAATGGCGCGACGGATCCACTGGATAACACCCTTCGCGGCTACTTGCGGACGGAGCTTCCGGAGCACCTGGTACCAGCGCTCTACGTCACCCTCGACGCTCTGCCGCTGACCCCGAGCGGCAAGCTCGATCGCCGCGCTCTGCCGCGGCCCGACGGTGTGCGTCCGGCGATCGAAGGGCCCTCAGTGGCGCCACGAAACGCCGCCGAGGAGGTGGTTGCCGGCATCTGGTCGGAGGTGCTCGAAATCGACGACGTGGGGGTCGAAGACAACTTCTTCGATCTCGGCGGGCATTCACTGATGGCGACGCGAGTGGTCTCGCGGCTGCGCGACGCCCTCGATCCTGAGCTCGAGTTGCAGGAATTTTTCGTCGCCGCCACGGTTGGCCGCCTGGTCGAGACGATGTCGCGAGATCCACAACGCCGCCAGCGCGTCGAGCAGACCGCCGAGGTTCTGCTCACTTTGGCGCAACTCTCCGATGACGAAGTGGAGGCGATGCTCGGATCATGACCCAAAGGACCTTCCAACTATCCGCCGAACGGCGCCAGCTCCTCGAGAAGATGCTGCGAGCCCGCGGCGTCGACGCGAAGCTTCCGGCGCGTATCGAGCCTCGCACCGAAGCGGGCCCGGTGCCGCTGTCATTCGCGCAGCAGCGTTTGTGGTTCTTGCATCAGCTCGAGCCGAACGCGGCGCACTACCACATCGTGCGGGTCGTGCGGCTCGGCGGTCGCCTCGATATCGCGGCGCTGGCTGCCGCTTTGGGCGGCGTCGTCCAACGCCACGAAGCCTTGCGTACCGTGTTCCGCAGCGGGGACGGGGAGCCGCAACAGGTCACGCTGCCACCGAATGTTGCGCTGCCGCTGATCGATCTCAGTGGCGTGAGCCCGGCGGCGCGCGAGGCCACCGCCCACCGGCTGGCCGGTGACTCGATCGGCCAGCCCTTCGATCTGTCGCACGGTCCGCTGCTGCGTGTCGTCTTGCTACGCCTCGGCCCCACCGACCACATCGCGGCGTTAGCCATGCATCACATCGTCTCCGACGAGTGGTCCATGGGGATCTTCATCCGCGAGCTGGCGACGCTCTACGAGGCTGCTGGCGCCGGCCAGCCGCCGAACGCCACCGCGCTGCCGCCACTCGAGATCCAGTACCCCGACTTCGCAATCTGGCAACGCCGCTGGCTGCGCGGGGAGGTGTTTGCTGATCGACTCGCCTACTGGCGCCAGCAGCTCGCCGGGGCACCGGAGATCCTCGAGCTGCCGACTGACCGGCCACGCCCACGGGTCGCGAGCTTCCGCGGTGCCCGCCGCTCGATCGCCTTCGACGCCCCTCTCGCAGCCGCGATCGAGGCCCTCGGGCGACGCCACGGAGCGACCCAGTTCATTACCTTGACCGCTGCGTTCAAGGCACTCTTGGCCCAGTACTGCCAACGCAGCGACATCGTGATCGGCGCGGTGATCGCCAATCGCGACCGCGCCGAGCTCGAACCACTGATCGGCTTTTTCGTCAATACCCTGGTTTTGCGTACCCACCTCGGCGGCGACCCCACCTTTGTCGAATTGATCGCCCGCCAGCGACAGGTTGCCGAAGGCGCCTACGCGCATCAAGAGCTGCCGTTCGAGAAACTGGTCGACGAGCTCAAGCCCGAGCGCGATCCTGGTTACAACCCATTGTTTCAGGTCGCCTTCGTGTTTCAGAACGCGGCGACCACTCAGCATCAGCTCCCCGGCCTGACGATCCGTCCGGTCGCCGGCGAGGCCGGTGTGGCGCGTTTCGATCTGACCCTGGTGATGGGTCCAGCCGAGGACGGTTTGACGTGCTGGATGGACTATCGCACCGACCTCTTCGATGCCACCACGATCGCCCGCATGCTGGTCGGCTTGCGATCACTCCTGGCGTCGGTGGCTGCTGACGAAAACCTACGCCTCTCCCAATCGCCGCTTCTGGGTCGCGTCGAACGTCACCAGCTGATTCGCGAGTGGGGCTCGTGCCCGGCGGCCAGCCTCTCGG
>JBCCGX010000203.1:0-11475 GCA_039029035.1 Acidobacteriota bacterium
ACCGCCGATGGCCTGCTGAGCAATTCGTTTCGCAGCCTCTATGAAGACGACGCGGGGACGCTGTGGATCGGCAGCCACGGTGGTGGTCTGGTGCGCTATCGCGAGGGCGAGTTCACCTCGTTCACCGCCCGCTCCGGTCTGCTCACCAACGATGTGTGGAGCATTCTCGAAGACTATGCGGGGCGCCTGTGGCTGAGCAACGACAGCGGCATTCAGCGGCTCGCCAAACAGGATCTTGAGAGTTACGCCGCCGGCCGTCTGGCCAGCTTGCCGGTACGGCGCTACGGCAAGGCGGACGGGATGAAGAACATCGAGTGCAACAGCCAGGGCGCTCCGGCCGGCTGGGAGAGCGCCGATGGAGGCCTTTGGTTCGCCACCATGCGAGGGGTTGTCGCGATCGATCCGCAGCGCGAGGCGCGACCCTCGCCGGCCCCTTCTGTGGTGATCGAAGGCTTTACCGTCGACGGCGCCGTCTTGGATCCACAAACTGTCTTGGATCCACAAACTGTCTTGGATCAGCAGACTGTCTTGGATGAGCAGACCTTGGCCAACCCGCAGGCCGAGGTGCGGTTGCAGCCGGAGGACCGGGATCTCGAGATCCGCTACACCGCCCTGAGCCTACGCAACCCGCAGCGCCTGGCCTTTCGCTATCGGCTGGAGGGCTTCGATCGTGCTTGGCGTGAGGTGGGCAATCGGCGCGATGCCTTCTACACCAATTTGCCCCATGGCTCGTACACTTTCCGGGTCCAAGTTTCGGCGGACGGGAGCGGCTGGCATGAGCCCGGCGCCGCGACACGCTTCGTCCTGGTGCCGCACTTCTACGAGCACCTTTGGTTCCAGGCCTTCGCTGCCGCCTCAGTGTTAGGCCTGTTCTACGCTGGCTACCGGCATCGAGTTCGGAGAATCCGCTCCCGCAGCCGACACCTCGAGGCAATCAATCGCAAGTTAGAAACCGCAGTGGAGGAGCTGGAGTCGAAGAATGCCGAGCTCGAACGCTACACCTACACCGTTTCCCACGACCTCAAGAATCCGCTGCTGACGATCCTCGGTTTTGCTGGCTCGTCGAAGCGTAGCCTCGGTACGGGGCGATTGGATCGCCTGGAGGGTGATCTCGAGCGCATCGAATCGGCCGCCAAGACGATGCGTCGGTTGCTCGATGATCTACTCGACCTGTCTCGGATCGGGCGAGTGGTCGGGCCGGTCGAGTGTGTCGACCTGACCGAGCTGGCGCGGGAAACCGTCGGCTTGTTGCACGAGGCGCTCGAGCGCCGCGGGGTCGAGGTGCGGATCGCAGAAGCTCTGCCGACGGTCGCGGGCGATCGGCCCCGGCTGCTCGAGGTGATGCAGAATCTGCTCGAGAACGCCATCAAGTTCATGGGCGACCAGGCGGCGCCGCGGATCGAAATCGACGGTGTCAGGCAGGGGGATGAGGTCGTCTGCTCGGTGCGGGACAACGGCGTCGGCATCGAGGCGACCTATCACGACAAGGTCTTCGGTCTGTTCGAGCGTCTCGATGCCGCGGTCGAAGGCACCGGCGTCGGTCTCGCCCTGGTCAAGCGCATCGTCGAGATCCACGGTGGCCGAGTCGGCGTGGAATCGGCCGGTGCCGGCGAGGGCTGCACCTTCTGGTTCGCTTTGCCTTCTCGGGACCGCGAGGCAGCGGCCTAGGGGGAGGGCGATCTCGTCCGGCCGAAGCGCTTCGTACGCTCCGGCCATGTGAACCGACTCAGCTCTTCAGCGTGATCGTGCCGGTGTCGCGCTCGCGGCCCCGGGTGATCTCACGGTGGGTGCCGTTGAAGACGCCGTCGGCGAAGGTGCCTTTGAAGGTGAAGGTCCGTTGCCGGTTCTCGTTGCGCACCTCACCGTGGAGGGCGCCGTCAGTGAGGCTGCCCTCGGCCTGGCCTTCATAGACGTGCGGCTCGCCGCGGAACTTGAAGTGAAAGGCCACGTCCCATTTGCCGTCACCGGTTGGGGTGAAGACCGCCTCGATCGGATCACTGACGTTGCGTTGCGTCCACACGTACTCGCCGGTGAAAGTCTGGGCGTCGTCGGCGAGGAGGTTGCCGCCGGCCGGCAGCAGCAGCGCCGCGATAACGAGAAGCAAGGCTGATTTCTTCATGTCTTCTCCATGGCAGAGGACCCGGGCGTTGGCCGTTGCTCGCCCCGAAGGCCTCGGAGCGTCCGCGCGGGTCGAATCGGGCCGACTCCTTCCCGCCGTCTGATGATCCCATCAACCGGGAGTCGGGGCAAGAGGATAGGGCTCAGCGCGAACTCTCGCGGTGCGGATCGCAGAATTAATCGCCTTTGAGAATCTTCTCCAGGAACAGGGCCGAGGCGCTGGAGAAGAAATCGCGATTCGACTTCTTGCGGAAGCCGTGGCCCTCGTCCTTGAACAGCAGATACCAAGGCTCGCCGCCGTTGGCCCGCACGGCAGCGAGGATCTGCTCGGCTTCGCTCGCAGGCACTCGAGGATCGTTCGCTCCCTGGGCGATGAACAGCGGTTGGCGGATCTTGCTGGCGCTGTTAGCCGGCGAGATGTTCTCCAAGAAGGCGCGCATCTCCGGATCGCGCTCGTCGCCGTACTCGGCGCGGCGCATGTCTTGCCGGTACTCCTCGGTGTTCTCGAGAAAGGTGACGAAGTTGCTGATTCCAACGACGTCGATACCGCCGCGCAGCCGATCTCCGAAGTGGACCAGGGACGCCAGCACCATGTAGCCGCCGTAGGAGCCGCCCGAGACCGCCACCCGACTGGCATCGAGCTCGTCACGGCTAGCGATCCAGTCGAGTAGCTTGCCGATGTCCTTCACCGAGTCTTCCCGCAGGCGTCCGTTGTCGAGCTTGAGGTAGCTCTTGCCGTAGCCCGAGGAGCCGCGGACGTTGGGCGCCACCACCGCGATGCCGAGCTCCGAGACGAGATACTGTGTACCCGGATCGAAGCCGGGGCGGTGCTGCCCCTCGGGGCCGCCGTGGATGTCGATCAGAACCGGCCACGGTCCCTCGCCTTCCGCCGGGCGATAGTAGAAAGCGGGGATCTGGCGCGGCTTCCCGTCGACCTGATCGAACGTGTCGAAGTGGATCAGCTCGGTGGCACCGAAGCGCGAGGTGTCGAGGCCGCCGACTTCGCTGTGGGTCCAGCGCTCGTGCTCGCGGCTGGCGAGATCGATGACGAAGACGTCGCCCGGAGTCTGGGGGGTGTTGAGCACGATCGCCAGCTTTTGCGAATCGGGACTGAAGTCAGCGGCAAAGACCTGGCCGACCGGCAGCGGCGCCAGCCTCTGTTCCTGGTAGGTCGCGGTATCCCACAGATGGAAGCTCTCGGCGCCGCCTTCGTTGACCGCGAAAGCCAGCCATTTGCCGTCCGGCGACACCGTCAAGTCGCGAATGTCCCAAGGGATGTGCCGGGTCAGGGAGCGGATGTCGCCGGTGTCGAAATCGATGTACTTGAGCTCTAGGAACTCACTGCCTTCGTCGGAGGTGAAGTAGGCGCCGTTGCGCCCCGGCGCCCAAGAGAAGTCGCCGTAGGCGATTTTGGTGTCGGTCGACCGCAGGCTGGTGAGCTCGCCGGAGGCCAGATCGAGTCGGTAGGGATGGATCTCGTTGGCGGAGACGAAGCGGGCGACCATCAGCTGGGTGTCGTCGAAGGACCAATCGATGGCGAACCACACGCCGGGCTTCTCGAGAATCGGTCGCGAGGGCTCGTCGCTCGCCAGATCGAGGAGGTGGAGGTCCCAGTCGCGGCCGTTGCGCCGGGTGGTGTGGAAGGCGACCCTGTCGCCGCGGTTAGAGACGGTCAAGCTGCCGTTGCGCGACTTGCCATCGGTCAACAGGCGCGAGGTCGCATTCTCGAGATCGTAGAGATAGAGCTGGAAATTCTCCGAGCCGCCGACATCGCGGCCGAGAACGACCCATTGCCGGTCTGCCTGCCCTCTCTCCGCTTGGGACGAAGGCGGTACCACGACCACCTCGGAGATCGGCTCTTCGAAAAAGGTGAGCTGGTGGCGCGCGCCGCCGGGCGACTTCACCCAATGCAACTGGCTGGTCTCGCCGAATCGGGTGGAGATCAACAAGCCTTCGCCGGAGGGGTGCCAGCCGCGCATCACGGCCGAACGAGTATTCTGGTATTGGCGGATCCTTTGCTCGATTTCGGGCGGGATCTCGGGGATCCCTTCCATGACCCTATTGCCTCTCTCGATCCGTTCTGCGGTGATCGAGGTGGCAGGCAGCGAGAGCAAAACGACGAGAGCGGTCGAGAGCAGCGGATGGCGATAGGGCATGGGGGACGTCTCCTGAGGGTTCGATAGACGGCGCAAGGTCAGCGGCGTGTGCCGCGGTATCGATGACAGATTGTACTGACTCCTCAAACGGCAAGGTGGCGTAGAAGTTTTCGGGCAGTCAGCCCCGTTGGCAGGCGTTTCGTCACTTCTTCACAGTCTGTGATGAATTCGCCGTCCCCCTGTTGTAGGCTCAGGTCCTGCTACGGCTTCCTTTCGTACCCTATCCATGCTCGTATTGTTTTCGTCGCCACCGTGCTGCGCAGGCGTCGTCCTACGCACCGTTCCGATCACCGCCGCACCCCTCGAATGAGGAGTCCCCATGCATCGTATGACTGCCACCGTCCGCTTTCTTCTCCTGACCCTCCTTTGTGTGACCGTTGCCGCGCCGCCGGCCGAGGCTTGCGTTTTGGCCGACCGCCTACGAGCCGTGCAGCCCGATCTCACCGAAGAACAGATCATGGAGCTGGCGCACGATCACTCCAGTCGGCATACGATTCCTTACTCGCTCGACTCGGCCGCGCCTTGTACCGGTGGAATGGCGGATATCTTCCCATGCGACAACATCGATCTGTTGGCCTTCATTCCGCCGGGCGAGATGGGCGGCGGGTCGGGCAATGACCTGTGGGGCTGGACGGATCCCCTCACCGGCATCGAGTACGCTTTGATGGGACTCACCAACGGGACGGCCTTCGTCGAGCTTTCGGACCCGGCCAATCCGATCTACCTGGGTCGTTTGCCGAGCCACAACGGGGAAACCTCATCCTGGCGCGATGTCGGTGTGTACGAGAACCATGCGTTCATCGTTGCTGACTTCGTCGCCTCCCACGGCATGCAAGTCTTCGATCTGACCCAGCTGCGTGATGTAGCCAACCCACCCGTGACCTTCAGTGCCACCACCCGCTACACCGAATTCGCCTCGGCGCACAACATCGTGATGAACGAGGCGACCGGATTCGCCTACGTGGTGGGCGGCAACGTTTGCTCCGGCGGGTTGCACATCGTGGATGTGCGCGATCCGATCAACCCAGCCAAAGCAGGGTGCTTCTCAGGGGACGGCTACACCCATGACGCCCAGTGCGTGATCTATCAGGGCCCTGATGCCGAGCACCAAGGCAAGGAGATCTGCCTGGCGTCGAACGAGGATACTCTGACGGTGGTCGACGTCACTGACAAGAGCGCCCCGGTGATGCTCTCGCGCACCGGTTACAGCGGCTCGGGCTACGTCCACCAGGGCTGGCTGACCGAGGATCACCGCTACTTCCTGCTCGACGACGAGGTCGACGAGCTGATGTTCGGGCACACCACGCGCTCCTACACCTGGAACGTGCAGGATCTGGACGCTCCCAAGCTAGCCGGTTTCTTCGATGCCGCCGGACCGTCGATCGACCACAACCAATTCATCCGCGGCCAGTACGTCTACCAGGCCAATTACACGCGCGGTCTGCGCGT
Organism: Acidobacteriota bacterium; assembly: GCA_039029035.1. Classification (GTDB taxonomy): domain Bacteria; phylum Acidobacteriota; class Thermoanaerobaculia; order Multivoradales; family J023; genus JAAELT01. Next base: position 5,724 of record JBCCGX010000203.1, read on the forward strand.
CCTGCGACTCGACGATCCAGCGACGAGCGCGATGACCGAGGTCGCGTTTCTCGATACCGTGCCGGACAACGACGGCACGAGCTTCGGGGGCGCCTGGAGCACCTATCCCTACTTCGAAAGCGGCGTCGTCCTGATCAGTGACATCAGTCGCGGTCTGTTCATCGTCCGGCCCACCCTGACCGAGACTGAAGTCTTCAGCAACGGCTTCGAGGAAGGTGACCTGACCTCCTGGTCGTTGGAAGAGTAGAGGCCACTCGCTGGATCCCATCCGACAGGCGGCCGGTAGAACATCCCCGATTCGTTGCTCTGCGCTCTGCCCTCCGCAGACTTCGGTTCCTGCCCCTGAGCAGCGCTCGGGCTCGGGCGTTGCTGCCAGACTGTCGTTGCTGCCAGACTGTGTTGTCGACAGACCTGGGAACCCCAGCCAGGGTGCCAGGGTCGAAGAGAGTACGGGGCGCCAGACGGTGCCTGTACTCCTCGCAGGTGGCAGGCCTAGGCAGCCCCTCAAGAAACAGTCAACTACCATTCACACCATGCTGCCAGCCAAGGTCCACCCAGTATTTCGACTTGTGCTCGGCCTGCTGGTTGTGAGTGGCTGCTCGAGCACTTCAGTCAGCCCGAGTGCTGCCCCCGCGGATTGTGTCCCCCAGAAGCTCTGCGGGTATTGGGGGTCAGCCTTCGATGGGCTGTTGGAGATTCCGCCGGCTGACTGCTGTGTCGACCCTGAAGGGCGTCTTGTCATCGCTCCTGAGCTTCTCGCGAATTTGAATTTCGATGAGGACGGCTTAGCGACGATCCACGCTCCGGCCGCTGGGATCGCTTACATCAACCGGGAGGGCAAGACCGCCTGGGCTTTCCCTTTCGACAATGGTGCCGACTACTTTGTCGAGGGCCTGGCTCGTACGCGTCGAGATTGGAAGCTCGGTTTCATCAACAAGAGTCTCGATGTGGTCGTCGAGCCGGTGTGGGATTTTGCTTTTCCGTTCGAGGGCGGTGTCGCCATCGTCTGCCAGGGCTGCAAACGTGTGCCGGTCTGTCCGGGCTGCGAGCACTTGAAAGTCGTCGACGGCCTTTGGGGGTACATCGATCGACAAGGCCAGATCGTGGTGCCCGTTTCGCACTCGCAAGAAGCACTGCCGCCACGGCCGACCCTCGATCCCGGCCGCGAGAACCCTGAACGGTAGGCGGTGACCTAGCCTCGGAGCAGATTGGGTGGGCGTCCTCGCGAAGTGCGTCTGAAATTGGTGTCTCCGGGAGGAATCGCACCCCCGACCTCAGGCTTCGCAAGCCTGCGCTCTATCTACTGAGCTACGGAGACAGAGTGGTACCCATCGGTGATGGGAGCTTGGTAGGGTGCCCAGGACTCGAACCTGGCTCTCTGGGTCCACAGCCCAGCGGAACGTCCCTCTTTCACCTACACCCCAAAATTTGTGGAGGCCCGAGTGGGAATTGCACCCACGTGCGTCGGTTTTGCAGACCGCTACCTCGCTACTCAGTCATCGGGCCATGGTTGCGGTGGAGGGATTCGAACCCCCAACAGACGATGGTTATGAGCCATCCGCTCTTACCGATTGAGCTACACCGCAAAAATTGGAATTGTTAGTTCGAGCCGGCGTCGTGCCGGCTATCGCCGGAGAATCTGATGGCGCCCTCGGTAGGATTCGAACCTACTTTTCGACGGCTTCGAAGGCCGTTGCCTTTCCGTTAGACTACGAGGGCTTTCCATTGAAGACTTGGTAGGCCCGGCAGGAATCGAACCTGCGACCCCCCGGGTAAGAGCCGGGTGCTCTCCGCAACGTGAGCTACGGGCCCAAGGATCAAGAGACAAGAATCGCACCTAAGTGATTGGTTAGCCCGGCCGGGTTCGAACCGGCGACCTCCGTCTTGTGAGGGCGGTGCTCTTCCAACTGAGCTACGGGCTAGGAGGATTCTGCGATGAACGAAGGCGGTACTGAATGGTCAGGGAGACAGGATTTGAACCTGCGACCCCCGGCTCCCAAGGCCGGCGCTCTTCCAGTCTGAGCTACTCCCTGAAAAATTGAATGTTGATCGCGCGCTTGGCGGATCGGTTGGCGCCCTCGGTAGGACTCGAACCCACATGTTGGCGGTTTAGAAGACCGCTGCCTTTCCTTTAGACAACGAGGGCTTGGATGGATGGGGTGGAAGGAATCGAACCCTCACCGACGGGTTCAAAGCCCGTCGCTCTACCGTTGAGCTACACCCCAAAAAGTTGGTGGAGCCTGTGGGAGTCGAACCCACCGCCTCCTGCTTGCAAGGCAGGCGCTCTTCCAGATGAGCTAAGGCCCCTCGATCGAGTTGGAGCGGGTGACGGGTCTCGAACCCGTTCCTCCGGCTTGGCGGGCCGGTATTCTTCCGATTGAACTACACCCGCTGAGAATCTGATGTTTGGCTTGGAGCCCCCGGTAGGATTCGAACCCACATCTGGCGGTTTACAAAACCGCTGTCTTACCGTTAGACGACAGAGGCGCGAGGCTGTAGAGGGCGAGACTGTAGAGGCGCGATACTGTAGAGGCGTGACAACGCGAAATCTTATGGTGGGTCCGGCAGGAATCGAACCTGCGACCCCCCGGGTAAAAGCCGGGTGCTCTCCGCAACGTGAGCTACGGACCCATGGCGGAACAGACGGGACTCGCACCCGCTTCCTCCGGTTTGACAAACCGGTGCCTCGTCTGACTTCGGCCTCTGCTCCATTGACTTGGCTCCCCCGGAAGGACTCGAACCTTCAACCACTCGCTTAACAGGCGAGCGCTCTACCGTTGAGCTACAGGGGAATATTTCAATTAGATACACTTCTCCTTTGGAAACAACCTTTGGGTTGGATCGTTCCCGAAAATTGACGCAATTCAGTTGTCAAGGATCTCGTAACAGACCTGGTAGATACACTGGTCCTGTTGCCTGGAAAATTTGTACTTTTACAGGCGGCCTAAAACGACGAAAGCCGGGCTCTTTTCAGAAGCCCGGCTTTTTTAACCGCTCGATCGCTAGATGAGAGCAGTATTCAGCCGGACTCCTCCATGGGATCAAAACCGACCGCCGGGTTATTACCCATGGTTTGACGCTTCGCCATGCCATTGGCGGCGGCCACACGCGTGCCCTGCAGCATGGGTTTCACCATCTGCTGATGCCTGCGATGCATTGGGAGGGATCTGGACATTGCTTCGTTTCGTCTTAGGTGTATGTGTTGCCGTTCGATTCGTTCCAAAGAGCGGTTTGCCCGCTGCGGAAAGAACCTTACATCATGCGCCAATAGAACGCAAGGGTGAGTTTAGGGAAATTTGATAGGTCAGGCGATGCAATGACACCACAAGGTTCCTGAGGCGCTACTCCATAACCGTCCCTTTGGCGATAGCGACCACGCCACCGTCCGACACGGTGAAACGTTCCCGGTCCCGCTCCGGGTCGACGCCGATGCGAGCGTTCTCGGGGACTCGGACGTTTTTGTCGATCACTGCCCGGCGCACCACCGCTCCGCGGCCGATATCCACGTTGTCGAGCAGCACGCTGTCGGTCACTTCGGCGAAGGAGTTGACGCGTGCCTCGATCGACAGGATCGAGCCTCGTACCGTGCCACCGGAGACGATGGCGCCCGGCGAGACCAGGGAGTTCAAGGCCTGTCCGCGGCGCCCATCGGTCGCGTGGACGAATTTGGCCGGTGGGTAGGGATACTGCCAGGTGAGAATCGGCCACTGGCGGTTGTAGAGGTCGAAGACAGGCGCTGCCGAGACCAGGTCCATCGACGCCTGGTAGTAGGCGTCGATCGAGCCGACGTCGCGCCAGTAGCCGCGTTCGCGTTGCGACTGGCCCGGTATCTGGTTGCTGGCGAAATCGTAGACCCAGGCTTCTCCCGCGGCAACCAACTGGGGGATGATGTTCTTGCCGATGTCATGGGCAGACTCCGCATCGTCGGCGTCCGCGGCCACCGTTTGGCGCAAGACTTCGGCGCTGAAGATGTAGTTGCCCATCGAAGCGAAGGCGTGGGTCGGGTCCGTCGGCATGGGCGGTGGTTCGGCCGGCTTCTCGACGAAGGCGGTGATCTTGCCGTCGGCCGTCGCGTCGATGATGCCGAAGGCGCTAGCCTCGTCGATCGGCACCGGAATCCCGGCGATGGTGATGCCTGCGCCAGTCGCCAGGTGCTGCTCGAACATCTGGGAGATGTCCATACGGTAGATGTGATCGGCTCCAAAGACGGCCACGTAGTCGGGCTGCTCGTCGCCGAGGATGTTGAGGTTTTGGTAGATCGCGTCGGCTGAGCCGGCGAACCAATGTGGACCGGTGCGCATCTGGGCCGGTACGGTGACGACGTAGTTGCCGAGCAATGGGGAAAGGCGCCAGGTCTGGGCCAGGTGACGGTCCAGACTGTGGCTCAGGTACTGGGTCAGGACTACGATCTTGCGCAATCCCGAGTTCACCAGGTTGGACAGCACCAGATCGATCAGGCGGTACTGCCCACCGAATGGCACGGCGGGTTTGGCACGCTCACGGGTGAGTGGTAAGAGCCTTGTACCCTGGCCTCCGGCGAGCACCATGCCGAGGATGTTGTGACGCATCGATACCTCTCTCGTTAGTCGCAGCAGATTGAGCCGGCATGCTATCGCGAACAGTTCCGGCGAGGCTTGGGGGCAGGATTTGCTCCTGTACATCACGCTCGAATTGGATTCGGACGTGATTTGTGGCTGCAAATCACACCCTAGTCCCTTTTGCTCGTGATTATTTTCTGCAAATCACGTCCTAAAGAGCTTCTCTCGTGATTTTTCGTCGCACTTCGTGCCTATGCAGCCTTCACTGGCGATTTGTCATTCGACATCACGGCCAAAAGCAACTTGGCCGTGATGTGTTGCGGGACGCCAGGCCGACAGGGCCTGTTTCGACGACTTCGTCCTCGAAGATGCCGTCGAAGTCCCTTTGGGGCGGGCACCTTCGGAGACGCCCGAGCTTCGCCTGCGGTTTCGAGCCAGGCTAGGATCTGGTCGGTCGAGACTCCAAATCGAGAGCTTGCTCGATCGATCGGCGCAGGGCCTCGCGACCGTGCTCCCGCCGGACTCGCTCGAGGGCGTTCTTGCGCAGGCGCTGCCAGAGGTCCTCGTGGCGATAGAGCTCGACGACGCGGTCGGCGAAACGCTGGGGGGCGTTGTTGCCGCCGTCCGCGAGCTCTTTGCCGCCGCGCCACTCGAGCTGTTCAGCCAGGAGGTGGGTGGCGACGACGGGTAGGCCGTGGGCAGCAGCGCCGGTGATCTTCTTCGGGATGCCGGCAGCGAAGCGGGTCGGGGCGATGAAGAGACGGTGGCGGTCGTAGAGCGGGGCGAGGTCGTCCACCCGGCCGAGGAAGCGGATCCCTTCCGGCCGCGGCAAGTCGACGTCGCCGGGCTGGCCGACGACGGTGGTCGGAACGTCCCCCAACCGGTCGACGATGCGAGGATGGATCTCTTCGAGGTACCAGCGCAGGCCGTCGACATTAGGATTCCATGCTTCGTCGAGGCGGCCGACGAAGAGGATCCCGCGGCGCTCGGCAAAGGGACGCTCGCTCGGCTCAGCGCACTCGCCGTGAGCGATCACGGCGGTGGTGTGGTCGGGTGAACCGAGCAGCTCAGCTTCGGCCACCGAAACGGCCCAGATCTCGGGCGCTCGGTGGGCGAGCCGGAGCTCGTCGTCGACATCGACTTCGCTTTCTTGCGGGACATCGGGGCCGAGGAGCTCGAGCTGAGCCTGGCGTCGCCGGGCAGCAACGCTCTCA
>JBCCGX010000204.1:0-11425 GCA_039029035.1 Acidobacteriota bacterium
GCAGGCGGTTTCCATTCCGGTCATCGCCACCGGGCGGATCTCGCCTCGGGCGGGGGAAGAGGCCCTGCGGAAGGGGCATGCCGATCTGATCGCGCTGGCCCGTTCACTCCTGGCGGATCCCTATCTACCGACGAAACTGGCCGATGGCAGGGCGAAAGACATCGTTCCCTGTCTCTACTGCCCAGCCTGCCTCGACCCCGGTATCAGCGCCGAGGGTGCCCGCTGCGCGGTCAATCCGGCGCTCGGGCACGACCGCGAGCTCCGTCTGCGTCCGGCTGGGCGCAGCAAACGGGTGGTGGTGATCGGGGGTGGCCCAGGCGGCATGGAGGCGGCTCGAGTCGCGGCACGGCGCGGGCACGAAGTGGTTCTGTTCGAACGTCGCGCAGCCCTCGGGGGACGGCTACTACCTTGGTCGGGCCATGAGTCGGCTCAGGCGTCGATCGAGCAATTCAGACGCTACCTGACCCGGCAAGTTTGCCAGAGCGGCGTCGAGCTCCGTCTCGGCGTGCGCGGTAGTGTCGACTTGGTGGCAGCGGAGCGGCCGGACACGGTCGTGGTCGCCACCGGCGGCACATCGCCAGACTTTCAGGAACCAGGCCTCGACGGGGAACAGGCTATCGATGCCATCGAGGTGCTGCGCGGTAGGCCGACCGGCGACACCGTCGCCGTGATCGGCGCCGAGTTTTTGGGCTGCGATGTGGCGCTCTTCCTCGCCCGGCAAGGCAAGAGTGTCGCGCTCCTGACCGAACGACCGCGGCCGGCGATGGAGGTCACCCAAGCGATGGCGGGCTTTTTCCTGCGCGAGCTCGAGACCCATGGCGTCGAGCAGTGGAATCGAGTGCGATTCGAGGAGCGCGTTGCCTCGGGAGTCCGCATCTCCGATCGACGAGGTGGCGCGGTGACCGTGCCTGCCGACAGCGTTGTTCGAGCGACCGAAGCTAGAGACAGGCGTGAAGAAGACGCCTTGGTGAACGTCCTCGAGAGCCATGTGCCACAGGTTCTCACCGTGGGGGGCGGGAGTGGCTTCCTCGGCTTGACCGAAGCCATAGACGGTGGCTATCGCGCCGGTTGCGCGGTGGCCTGAGAGATCCGAAGCGAGAGATTCCCATCGTGACCGCCATCCTGCAACGACTCGCCAAGCTTTCTCCCGCGAAGCGCAAGCTTCTCGAGCAGAAGCTCGCCGCAAGAGGAGGTCTTGTCGATGCTGTTCCCCGTCGACCGGCGGATCTCGAGACGCTCCCATTGTCGTCGGCACAGGAGCGGTTCTGCTTCCTCGATCAGTTGACCACGGAACCGGCCGCGTTCACCATCTTGTCGGCGGTCCGTCTGGAGGGAGCTCTCGATGTCCAGGCTCTTGGCCAGAGCCTGAACGAAGTGGTCTGCCGGCACGAGGTCCTCCGCACGGTCTTTCGGACGGACGAGCACCCACCTCGTCAGTTGGTCCTGCCCGCGGCGGCGCTGCCGATCCGGCAGATCGATCTTACGGCAGTCCCGGCAACGCACCAGCTGGCGGAGGTAGAGCGTCTGGCGATGGCCTTGACGGGCCGCCGGTTCGACCTGCAGAACGGGCCGCTGATCCGCGTCGTGCTGGTGCGACTGAGGGCCCGCCTCCATGTGTTGTTGCGCGCGGTGCACCACATTGTTTCCGACGGCGTGTCCGACGCGATTTTCTTCCGCGAGCTGGTGACGGCTTACGGTGCTTTCGCCCTCGGCGATGGGGTGCGGCTGCCGGCCGTTGAGTTGCAGTACGCCGACGTCGCGTTGTGGCAGCGCCAGCGCTTCGCCGACGGTGCACTCGAGCCCCATCTCCGGTACTGGAGCGGGCAGTTGGCGGATCCGCCGTCGCCCTTGCCATTGCCCACCGATCGCCCGCGGCCAGCGATCCAGAGTCTGCGCTCGGCGGTCGAGATTCGTGCCTTGCCACCGGCCGTCGCCGCGGCCGTGAAGAGTTTGGGTGAGCGACTCGGTGCGACGCTCTTCATGGTCCTGCTGGCCGCCTACAAAGTTCTGTTGTACCGCTGGACCGGACGACGAGATCTCCTGGTCGGGTCGCCGATGAGCTCCCGCGATCGACGCGAGCTCGAAGCCGTGATCGGTTGCCTGGTGAATACCCTGGTCTTACGTACGCGGCTCGATGACACGCAAAGCTTCCAGGACCTCTTACGCCAGATTCGCCGCACGACACTCGATGCCTATGGGCATCAAGATCTGCCGTTCGAGGAGATCGTCAACGCCCTGGAGGTGGAACGCTCCTCGAGCCACACGCCGCTCTATCAGGTCGCTTTGGCGCAGCAGCCCGGTCGCATGCCAGCGCTCGAGCTACCGGATCTCCGGTTCTCGACGTTGGATATCGGCACCGGTGGCGTCGAATGCGATCAGGTGGTGTTTTTCGAGGAGGTCGCCGAAGGTCTCACGATCCGGCTCGTCTACAGCATCGCCCTGTTCGATCGATCGACGGCGGCGCGTTGCCTAGCACACTTCACAACGCTCCTCGAGGCGGTGGCGGCACGGAAGCTGGCTTCCTTGGCCGAGCTACCTTGGATGAGCCCCGCCGAACGCCAGCAGGTCACGGCTGAGTGGAACTCGACCGGCGCCGTATCTCACGACGAGACGACGGTCCTGCAAAGGGTCGAGTCGGCCGCGGCTCGGAGGCCGGAAGCGATCGCCCTCGTCAGCGGAGCCCAGGCCTTGACCTATGGCGCGCTGAATCGACGCGCGGCGCAACTGGCTGGTCGTCTGGTCCGCGCTGGGGTTGGGGCCGAGGCCCGGGTGGGGCTCTGCCTGGAACGCTCCATCGAGATGGCCGTCAGCCAGCTAGCGGTTCTCAAGGCCGGTGCCGCCTACGTTTCCCTGGACCCGTCGCATCCGCAGGATCGGCTGGACTTCATGCTCGGGGATTCCGGTGTCGAGGTCGTCCTCGGGCATCGGCTGTCACAAGGTTCCCTGCCGCAAGCGATGGTGCGCTTCCTGGGTCTCGACGCCGACTCGGTCGCTGATGGGATGCCTGGCGAGTCGACGGAAGCGGCCGCCGGGCGGGCGGCGCCGGACAACCTGGTCTATGTGATCTATACGTCGGGCTCGACCGGACGGCCGAAAGGCGTGGCAGTGAGTCACCGCTCGCTGAGCAACCTGACTGCCTGGCATGCTCACGCCTATGGCCTGGCTTCCGGTACTCGCGTCGCACAGGTCGCTGGGCCGGGTTTTGATGCTTCGGTTTGGGAGATCTGGGCCTGTCTGACCACGGGTGGCTGCTTGGTGTTCATGCCGGCTGAGATTCGATCCGATCCCACGGCGGTGGTCGGCTGGCTCGCCGAGCAACGGATCGAAGAGAGCTTCCTGCCGACACCTCTCCTGGAGGCTGTTGCACGCGAGCCATGGCCGTCCCGGGTGCCGCTCAGAGCGTTGCTGACAGGCGGCGATCGATTGCATCGCGGCGCCCTAGGCAGTGCGCTACCCGGCGCTTTGTTCAATCACTATGGCCCGACTGAGAACACGGTGGTGGCGACGGGGGGAAGGGTGATCTACGGTGAGGATCTGCGGCAGGTTGCTGCAGAGCCTTCCATAGGTCGACCCATCACCAATGTACAGACCTTGATCGTTGATCGGGCGCTGCGTCCGGTGCCCATAGGCGTCGCGGGCGAGCTCACGATAGGCGGGTTGCAGGTCGGCCGCGGCTACCTCGGCCGCCCGGCTCTGACCGCTCGGTGCTTTGTTCCGGATCCCTTCTCGGTCGTGGCCGGAGGGCGCCTCTACCGCACCGGTGACTGGGTTCGCTGGTCGACCGCAGGAGAGATCGACTTCCTCCAACGAATCGACCATCAGGTCAAGGTGCGAGGTTTTCGGATCGAGCTCGGGGAGATCGAATCGGTCTTGCTCGAGCAACGTGGAGTCGCGCAGGCAGCCGTCTTGGCTCCCGAGACCGCCAGCGGAGCTCGATACCTCGCAGCCTATGTGGCAGCCGGCGGGGAAGAGGCTCCGGCGTCGACTGAGCTCGCGTCGGCCCTGCGGGCTCGGTTGCCGGAGTACATGGTGCCGACGGTGTGGACCCTCCTCGAGGACCTCCCTCTGACGCCGAACGGTAAGGTCGATCGCCGCGCCCTGTCTGTACCGCCGGCTGAGGTGGAACCTGGTGCGCCGGAGGAGCCTCGAAGCCCGACCGAACAAGGGGTGGCGGCGATCTTCGCCCAGGTCCTGGGCCGTCAGCGCGTCGGCTTGCACGAGGATTTCTTCGCCTCGGGCGGACACTCCCTTCTGGCGACGCGACTGGTCGCTCGCCTGGAGCGTGCCTTTGGGGTCGACGTCGGCCTGCGCCAGGCGTTTGAGGATCCCACCGTTGCGGGCCTGTCGCGTCGAATCGAGGCGGTCCTGCAGTCGGGTGCGGGCCTGGGTCGGCCAGCGCTCCGGCGCTCAGATCGTGGCCAGAACGCCCCGTTGTCCTATGCCCAGGAGAGGCTGTGGTTCATCGATCGCCTGGAGCCGGCCAACCAGGCCTACAACCTGGTGCTCGCTGTCCGTCTCCGGGGCTTGTTGGAGATCGCTCTGCTGACTTGGAGCTTGGCGGAGATCGTTCGCCGTCACGAGATCCTCCGCACGCGCTACGAGTTGCGCAACGGCAAGGCGCAGCAAGTCAGCGACCCCTCGGTAACGGTCCGTCTACCGGTGATCGACTTGTCCAGGCTGAGCCGGCTGCAACGGAGGCAGGCGCAAGAGGATATTGCCGCTTACGCCCGACGGCCATTCGATCTGAGCTGCGGTCCGGTCTACCGTGCCTTTGTCGTGCGGGCCAGCCGCTCTTCCCATGTGCTCTTGGCCGCGATGCATCACATCGCCACGGATGGCTGGTCGATGGGCGTCCTGGTGAAGGAGCTGTCGGATCTGTATTCCGCCAAGCTATCGGACGAGCCGGTCGATAGGCCGCCGTTGGCGCTGCAATATCGCGACTACGCAGTCTGGCAGCGCGCTTGGCTACAGGGCGAAATCCTCGAACGGCATCTCGAGTACTGGCGCCAACGCCTGGCCGAGGCCGGAGACGTGTTGGAGCTGGTGACGGATCGGCCGCGCTCCGTGGCCCGCGGCCAACGCGGCGCCAGCGTGCCAATCGCCTTACCGAAAGTGCTCGATGAGCAGCTATCGGACCTCTGCGGGCGGTTCGGAGCGACGCCCTTCATGACGCTCATCACCGGCCTCTATGCTTTGCTCTGGCGCTACAGCGGCGCCTCTACCATCCAGTTAGGGACGCCGGTGGCGGGGCGGTCTGCGGTGGAGACCGAGAATCTGATCGGCTGCTTCGTCAACACTCTGGTGTTGCGCACTGAGATCCGGTCGGCTGACAGCTTCGAGGTGCTACTGCGACAGGTGCGCGAGGCAGCACTCGGCGCCTACAGCCATCAAGATGCGCCCTTCGAGAAGGTGGTCGAGGCGCTCAATCTGACCCGTGATTTGAGCCGGACGCCGCTCTTTCAGGTGATGTTCGTCCTGCAGAGTACGGAGCCTCTGGCCCTGGAGCTGTCGGAGCTCCGTTGGGAACTGGAACCGATCGAGCGAACGACAGCGCAATTCGACTTGACCTTCGAGTTGCAACCGTCGGCGACGGGTGTGTCCGGCGCTTTGCACTTCGACCGAGATCTCTTTGACCGCACAACCGTCCAGCGAATGGCCTGGCACTACCGGGCTTTGCTGGCCGGTGCCGCCGCATCGCCCGACGCGCGGGTCAGCGAGTTGCCCTTGATGGACTCGGCGGAACGCCACCAGTTGTTTCGTGAATGGACTGCGACATCCGCGAGCGAGACTCCTGGCTGGTGCCTCCATCAGATCTTTGCTGCCCGGGTCGTGACGGGACCGGATGCCGTGGCCGTGGTGCATGGCGATCGGCAACTGAGCTACGGCGAGATCGATCGGCGAGCGAGTCACCTGGCGCGGCGGCTGCAGCGGCGAGGTATCGGACCGGAGGTGGGTGTCGGTCTCTACATCGAGCGCTCACCTGAGCTGGTGATCTCGATTCTCGGCATCCTTCGCGCTGGAGGCGCTTATGTGCCGCTCGATCCCTCCTATCCCAGCGACCGATTGGCCTTCTTGCTCGAAGATTCGAGGGTACCGGTGCTTCTGACCACCCAGAATCTGGTCACCGAGTTGCCACCTGGGCATCCCGAGGTGCTCTATGTAGACGGCGCATGGGTGCCGGAAAGGGAAGAGGCTCCGCGGCCCGCCTCTCAAGCCAGTCCCGACAATCTGGCCTACGTGATCTACACCTCGGGGTCTACCGGTAGGCCGAAGGGCAGCCTGATTCGACACCGCCAAGTGGCGCGACTCTTCGCCGCCAGCGACGGTTTCGACTTCGGCGAGCGCGACGTCTGGACCCTGTTCCACTCTTATGCCTTCGACTTCTCTGTTTGGGAGATCTGGGGCGCTCTGCTGTACGGCGGGCGCCTGGTGATCGTGCCGCGAGACGTCAGTCGCTCGCCGCGAGACTTCCACGCCTTGCTGGCCCGCCAGAGGGTCACTGTGCTCAACCAGACTCCGTCTGCCTTTCGCCAACTGGTCGGGGTCGAGAACGTGGTCAGCGCGGCCGACCGACGACTGGCCCTGCGTTACGTCGTCTTCGGTGGCGAAGCCCTGGATTTGGCGGACCTGGCGCCGTGGATCGAACGTCGCGGAGACGAGCGCCCCCTGTTGGTCAACATGTATGGCATTACCGAGACCACTGTGCATGTGACCTTTCGCCCCGTGCGTATGGACGATCTCGGGCGATCGCACCGCAGTCCACTCGGCGCGCCGTTATCGGATCTCCAGGTTCACCTGGCGGACGCCAGACTGCGGCGTGTGCCGATCGGTGTGGCGGGAGAGATTCTGGTCGCGGGAGGTGGCCTCGGTGGCGGCTATCTCGGCCGCCCGGGCCTGACCGCCGAGCGCTTCGTGCCAGATCCATGGAGTGGTCGGGCCGGTCTCCGTCTGTATCGCAGTGGCGATCTGGGACGGCGTCGGGGAGATGCCGACCTCGACTACCTCGGGCGTATCGACCAGCAGGTCAAGGTCCGCGGCTTTCGTATCGAGTTGGGCGAGATCGAGGCCGCGGTGCGAGAAGAGACCGCGGTTGACGCCGCGGTCGCGGTCTTGCGGCCCGACTCCCCGGGCGGCCCCGGTCTGGTGCTCTACGTGGTGCCTCGTGCCGGCGAAACCCTCCAGCCGGCACAACTGCGTGAACAACTCAAGAAGCGCCTGCCGGAATACATGCTGCCAGCGGCCATTTCGCTGCTCGACAGGTTGCCCTTGACCGCACACGGCAAGATTGATCGCCGCGCCCTGCCGGCACCCGCGGCGCAAGTTTCGGCCGGCTCGCGGCCGGATTCGATGGCGGACCAGGGGCTTCTCGCCCGTGATCTGGCGTCGATCTGGTGCGAGGTTCTGGCGGTCGAGGCGATCGGTATCGACGACAACTTCTTCGACCTCGGCGGTCATTCGCTGCTGGTGGTGGAGCTCCAGAGCCGGATTCTACGGCGCCTCGATCGCGACGTGCCGATCGTCGATTTCTTTCGCTATCCGACGATCCGCTCCCTGGTCGATCATCTGCGCCAAGGCTCGGGCAAGCAAACCCCGGCGCTAGCCCGCTCCGCTAGCTCCAAGGCCCAGCCTGTGGGCGACATCGCCCTTATCGGCATGGTGGGCAGGTTCCCAGGGGCCGACGACCTCGACAGCTTCTGGCGCAACCTGACCCGCGGCGTCGAGTCGATCTCGTTCTTCACCGAGGACGAGCTGGAGAGCAGTCCGCTGCACCTCGATGCCAGTCATCCAAGCTTCGTCAAAGCGGGCGGCGTGGTCGATGGTATCGAGCTCTTCGACGCGGATTTCTTCGGCTACAGCCCGCGAGAAGCGGAGCTCATGGACCCGCAGCACCGGCTGTTCTTGGAATGCGCCTGGCAGGCGTTGGAGCTTGCCGGCTACGACGCCAGCGCCTATTCCGGGCGGGTCGGGGTTTACGCCGGCAGCGGCCTCAACAGCTATCTGCAGGCCAACTTGCTCAGCGACCCGAATCTGCCCCAGGTCGCCGGCACCTACCAGCTTCTGATCGGCAATGACAAAGACTTTCTGCCGACGCGAGTGTCCTACAAGCTCGGTCTCCGCGGTCCGAGCATCAACGTGCAGACGGCTTGTTCGACCTCCCTCGTTGCCACCCATCTGGCTTGCCGGGCCTTGCACAACGGAGAGTGCGACATGGCGCTCGCCGGTGGGGTGACCTTGCGGGTCCCACAGAAGTCGGGCTACCTCTACGAACCATCGATGATTCTCTCGCCGGATGGCCATTGCCGTGTCTTCGATGCCGATGCACGGGGCACGGTCGGAGGTAGCGGTGTCGGTATTGTCGTACTCAAGCCGCTAGCTGTCGCCATGGCCGATGGCGACACGATCCATGCGGTGATCAAGGGTTCCGCGATCAACAACGACGGTGATGCCAAGGTCGGCTATACCGCGCCGAGCGTGGTCGGGCAGTCCCAGGTGATTACCGACGCTCTGGCGGCCGCCGGTGTCCCGGCCGAAACGGTCTCATTCGTTGAAGCCCACGGCACGGGTACGGAAGTCGGCGATCCGATCGAGCTTACTGCCTTGCGGCAGGCCTTCGAAGCCGCCTCAGACGAGGGTGGCGTTGGGCACCACCGTTGCGCAGTGGGCTCGGTGAAGAGCAACCTCGGCCATCTCGACACTGCAGCCGGCGTCGCAGGCTTGATCAAGACGGCTCTCGCCCTGAAGCACCACCAGATTCCGCCGAGCCTGCACTTCGAGAGCCCGAACCCGAAGCTCGGGCTCGACGACGCGCCATTCTTCGTACCCACCGAGACGTTGCACTGGCCGAAGCGAGAAAACCCGAGACGAGCCGGTGTCAGCTCGTTCGGCATCGGTGGGACCAACGCTCACCTGGTGCTCGAAGAAGCACCCCCAAGGCCGGCCTCGAGTGCTTCCAGGCCAATGCAGTTGCTGACTCTCTCGGCGCGAACCGAGGCCGGGCTCGAACGCCTCACGCAGTCTCTGGCGGACCATCTTAGCGCCACCCCACAGCTGCCTCTTGCTGACGTTGCCTACACCTTGCACAACGGCCGGCGAGGTTTCGAGCATCGACGCGCCCTGGTCTGTGGGGACTTGCGAGACGCAGCAGTGGCCTTCGGCGACCGCGACCCGCAGCGTTTGCTCGATGGCCGACGGCCGACCCACGATCCCCAGCCGGTGTTCCTGTTTCCGGGCCAGGGAGCCCAGTACGCCGGCATGGGGGCCGAGCTCTATGCCACGGAGCCGGTCTTCAGGCGCTGGGTGGACCGCTGCTACGAGATCGTTGATGAGGAGCTGAGGGGGGAGATGCGCAAGGTTCTGGCACCGACCTCCGAGGCGCGCGACATGGCTCACACGATGCTGCGCGAGACGCGCCTCAGTCAGCCGGCTCTCTTCACCGTGGAGTATTCACTGGCCCAGCTGTGGATCGAGTGGGGCGTCGAGCCACTGGCGATGTTCGGCCACAGCGTCGGCGAATGGGTCGCTGCTTGCCTGGCGGGTGTCTTGACTCTCGAAGAGGCACTACGGATCGTGTGCCTGCGCGGCCAGCTCATGCAATCGATGCCGGCTGGGGCGATGCTCGCTGTGTCGCTGCCGGCGTCAGAGATCGAAACTTGGCTCGATCACAGTCTGGCCTTGGCGGCGATCAACGGCCCCCGTGCGTGTGTGGTGGCAGGGCCGGATGGGGCCATCGAAGCCCTGGAGAGGCGCCTCGACGATGGAAGTATCGACCACCGTCAGCTGCAGACATCCCACGCTTTTCACTCCGCGATGATGGACGCTGCGGTGGAGCCGTTCGAGCGGCAGCTCGAACGAATCGAGCTGCGAGCGCCCAAGATTCCCTTCCTATCCAACGTCACGGGCACTTGGATCGAGGCCGGACAGGCGACCGATCCGGCGTATTGGGCGAGTCACCTGCGACACACCGTGCGTTGTGCCGAAGGCTTGGCCGAGCTGCTGCGCGATCCGGATCGTGTCTTCCTCGAGCTAGGACCAGGGCGGGCCCTGAGCACTCTTCTGCGCCAGCAGGCCGCTGATCGCCTGGTTGTCGCTTCGCTTCCGCCAGCAAAGACGACGCGGACAGACTCAGAGCTCTTGCTCCGCAGCCTGGGGCGCCTGTGGCTGACGGGTGTCGAAGTTGACTGGCCAGCCTTCTATGCCGCTGAACAACGCCATCGGCTGCCCCTGCCAACTTACCCATTCGAACGGCGCCGTCACTGGGTCGAGCCCCAGAAGCATCTCGTCGCGTCGGCTGCAAAGGGGCGCAAGGAGCGAGTCGCGGAGTGGTTCTACCTGCCGTCGTGGAAGCGCGGGCGCCGCCTGCCGACCCCACAGGCGATCGAACAGGGAGACGGCGGCCCCTGGCTGCTTTTTCAGGACCGCTCGGGTGTGGGCGCGAGCTTGGCGTCCCGGCTGCGAGAGCAGGGGCAGAGGGTGGTCAGCGTCGAGCCCGGGGAGGGGTACCACCGTCTCGAGGACGCCCTCTACGCTCTCGACCCGGCGGACCCGGAGAGCTACCTTCGCCTGATCCGAGACCTGTCAGCCGCCGAGCTGTTGCCTGAACGCATCGTCCACATGTGGGCCGTGGACCGGCTACCGACTGACGAGACAGCTTCAGGGACCGAAGGGAACGCCGCCTTCGAGCGGTCCCAAAGGACCGGTTTCTACAGCCTCCTGGCCCTGGCGCAGGCGTGGTCTTCTGAGGCTGATGAGCGGCGCGTCGAACTGTCTGTCGTCGCCAGTGGCCTGCATGCCATCGAGCTGGGGGATTGCTCGGAGCCTGAAAAGGCAACGCTTCTGGGCTTGCTGCGAGTCGTACCCCAGGAGTGCCCGATGATCGCCTGCCGCAGCATCGACCTCGATGGGCCGGCCAACTGGCGACAACCCAGCGTGTTCGCTCGGTTGCAGGCAGAGCTCCAGGGACCGATTGCCGATCCGGTGGTCGCGCTGCGCGGAACGAGTCGCTGGATCGAGAGCTTCGAGCCCTTGCCGCTCGAAGCGCCGCAAGATGCCTCCACTGGACTGCGTCGCGGTGGTGTCTACTTGATCACGGGCGGGCTCGGCAAGATCGGACTGCTCTTCGCCCGCCACATGGCGGAGACGGTGCAGGCTCGCCTGGTCCTCGTCGGGCGCTCGCCGTTCCCCCTCCCATCCAAGTGGTCCGAATGGCTCGCCAAGAATGGCAACGACGATCCGGTGAGCCAACGCATTCGGACGCTACGCGAGCTCGAGGAAGCTGGTGCGGAGGTCTGGGTGGCCTCTGCGGACATGGCCGACCCGGGCGCCGCTCAGGAAGTGGTGGACGGAACGGTCGCGCGTTTTGGTGCTCTACACGGTGTGATCCATGCCGCGGGTGTCGTCGGCGAGCGGGCCTTCCATCCTTTGGCGA
>JBCCGX010000205.1:0-11423 GCA_039029035.1 Acidobacteriota bacterium
CGAGATCGGGGAGCTCAGCCGCCAGCTCGAGTCGGAGAAACGCCAGGCAATCGCCGCTGCCAATGCGGAATATCGGCTGGCCCGAGACCGCCGGGATCGGCTGGCCGCCGCCCTGAGAGAGCAGCGGCAAAGCGTCGATCGACTCAACGAAGACTCGATCCAATACCAGTATCTGAAGCGCGAAGCCGAGTCCAACAAAGAGCTCTACGATGGACTGCTCCAACGGCTGAAAGAAGCCGGCGTCTCCGCTGGCCTCAAGTCGAGCAACATTCAGGTGGCGGATCGGGCCGACGAGCCGCGGACGGCCACCTCACCGAAGAAAGCCAGAAGCCTGATGCTGGCGCTGGTTCTCGGCCTTTTCCTCGGCACCGGCGCGGTCTTCTTGGCCGAGGCGCTGGACAACACGATCAAGGACGCGGAAGATGTCGTCCAGCAGATCGGCCTGCCAACGCTCGGTGTCGTCCCGTCGTTGTCGACCGACGGCCAGAACCGGCGCGGGTACTTGCTCCGCCGCTCCAGACGAGCCGCCGCCCCGCCTTCGGTTCTCGCCTCGGTCGACACCGGCGCCCTGCGTGGGCGGGCCTGGGAAGCCTACCGCTCGCTACGGACGTCTCTGTTGCTCTCTCACTCGGGGAAGCCGCCGCAGGTGATCCTGGTCACTTCGGCCCTGCCCGGAGAGGGGAAGACGACAACCGCGGCCAACACCGCCGTGGCGATGGCTCAAACCGGAGCCCGCACTCTGGTGATCGACCTGGACATGCGCAAGCCGGCCCTCACCGACACCTTCGGCCTGAAAGCCAATGGCGGTATGAGCACTTACCTCTCCGGTAACTGCGATCTCAACTCACAGATCCAACAGACCCGAATACCGAACCTGTTCTTGCTCTCCGCCGGCCCGCTAGCACCCAATCCGCCGGAGTTGCTCGGCTCGCCCCGCATGGTCAACGGTCTCAAGCTGGTGCGAGAGTATTTCACTCATATCGTGATCGACTCCCCTCCCACCCTGGAGCTCAGCGACACCTTGGTCCTGGCCGGCAGCGTCGATGGTCTGATCCTGGTTGCCCGCAGTGGCAAGACACCGCGTCAGGCACTCAAGAAGGCAGGGGACCACCTCTTGCGGGTCGGCGGGCAGATTCTCGGTGTGCTGATCAATGATGTCGATGTCCGTAACTCGGACTACGGCTACGGTGCCTACGGGGGGTATGACAGCTACTTTTCGCCGTCCGCCGCGGACCCGCCGGGAGTGGACTCGAGAAAAACCGCCTGATCCACTCACGATGGGATCGGTGCAGCGTCGGGGCGAGCAGTCGAGGTTACCGCTGGCAGTCGCCGGCGCGATCGGAGGTACAGCCCTGGCCTGGGCCGTGGCGCACTATGGAGCGACCGAGACCTGGGAGCTCTATCGTCTTTTCTTGGGCCTCGTGGCGTCGGCATTGCTGGTCGCCTGGACTTTGCCCATCGACAGCTGGTGGAGCCAACGGCTTCCCGCCTTGCTCGTTGTAGGTGGCTATCTCCTGGCCCAGACCGCTTGGCAGCCGAGTCTGGAAACCCGTGGCTACACCCTGGCGTCGATCGGCTGGCTGGCCCTGTTCATCAGCCTGGGCCTGGCGACCCAAGGGCGAAACGCAGCGCGCGGCATCCTGGTCTTCTTTCTCCTACTCGGCTGTGCCGAGGCTCTCTTCGGCTTGACCCAGATGCTGGCCCCCGACGACCCGACAAGCTACCGCTTCAGGGTCCATGGCATCACCGGTAGCTTCTTCAACCACAACCACTTCGCCGGTCTGCTCAACATGAGCCTGGCGCTCGCCGTCGGCGCCTTGTTTGCCAGCTTCGGGCAGCGCGGGCACGGCAGATCGAGGCGCTCCGAAGCCTATGCGCGGACCTGGCTGATCCTCCTGCCCACCGCGTTCATGGGTTTGGCGGTCCTCCTCTCGCTATCGCGCGGAGGTACGCTGAGCCTCTTTTCGACCCTCGTGTTCCTGGCGCTCCTCCTCGCTTGGGCTCGTCGCCGCTCCTCCGCCCGCGGGCTATCGGCCCGTGCCGTACTGCTCCTTTGCCTCATCATCCTTGGCCTCGGTCTGGCCGTCGGCCTGGGCGGTTTGAGACAGAACTTCGAAGAAATCTCCGCCAGCAGTCAGAACCGGCTACAAATCTATGCCGACAGCCTCCGCCTGATCGGCGACCACGCGGTGCTCGGGGTTGGCCCCGGGATGTATCGCTGGCACTTTCGTCCCTACCAGACGACAGGCCTGGATCACCGCTACGATCACGCCCACAACGACTTCCTGGAAATCGCCGCCGACTGGGGCGTGCCGGCAGCGCTCCTCTTCTGGAGCTTCGTCGCCTGGCGGCTCTACCGCGCCTGCCGAAGGTTTCTGATCGCCGAAGCCCACTGGCAGCAGGGCATGGCCCTCGGCTGTGCCGGCGCGATCTTCTCGATCCTCTTCCACAGCCTGGGGGACTTCAACCTTCAGATACCGGCCAACCTGGCGATTTTCTGCTCGATTCTCGGCCTGGCCTGGAGCCTCGAACGGCCACTGGGTACGCCACCCATAGGACCAACTTCAGGTGTGAGAAGGTCTCCCTCGTGAACCGCTTTCCCACTGTGAATCGCGCCACCGTGAATCGCGCCACCGTGAATCGCGCCACCGTGAATCGCGCCCTGATCAGAATTCTGTTGCCACTGCTGATGCTAGGCGCCGGGTGGCGGGTCTTGCAGCAGCTCAAGGCAGCCCTGGTCGTACGCGCAGAGCCCTCACCCGCGTCGTTGGAAAGGGCCATCGACTCGAGCCCCGAAGAGCCCAGCTACCACTTCAAGCTGGCCATCGTGTATCGCGACCTGCCGGAGCTGCGCGACCTCCGAAAGGCTAAGCTCCACCTGGACCGGGCGATCGAGCTCAACCCCTACAACTGGCGCTATCGCCGCGAGCTGGCGCAGCTCTACGAGCTCTCCGGCCTCGAACAGGAAGCCGAGCAAGCCCTCCTGACGGCCCTTCGCTTGAACCCGCGCAGCAGCAACTATCGCTGGCGCCTGGCCAACTTCTACCTGCGCCGCGGCGCGCTGGAACAGGCGATACCGCAGCTCGAAGCCGCCACGGCGGCAGATAGCCAGCTACTCGGGCCGGCACTCGGCCTGCTGCTCAAGGCCGGCGGCAGCTACGCTCAGCTCGACCGCATCTGGCCTGACGACAGGATGGCCCGTCTCGGACTGCTCAACCTTCTCAGTCGCCGCCAACCGACGCCAGGCGAACCGCCGGCTCTGGACTTTCTGCGCCGGCTCTGGGGCACGCTAATGGCAGACTTCGAGTCGCTACCGATCCGCGCCGGCAGTGCTTTTGTCGAGCGACTGCTCGGCGAACGACGGTTCGACGAAGCGCGACAGCGTTGGGTCGAGCTCGTCGAGGCCGGCGGCCTCATCGACTCGGACTTCGCGTCCAAGGCGAACTACGTCTGGAACGGCGAGTTCGAAGCCCCCATAGGCCAGGGGATCTTGGACTG
Organism: Acidobacteriota bacterium; assembly: GCA_039029035.1. Taxonomy (GTDB): domain Bacteria; phylum Acidobacteriota; class Thermoanaerobaculia; order Multivoradales; family J023; genus JAAELT01. Next base: position 3,499 of record JBCCGX010000205.1, read on the forward strand.
GCCCCAAGAGGCCACCGCAGGCGATGCGATCGCCCTGGCTGCCGGCGAGGGATGGGCCCAATCGACCGCCCTGCGACTCACCTTCGACAGTCGTCAGAATCCCCGGCCCGCACTGACTGGCCCGCAAATCCTGATCGACCCCGGCTCCGGCTATCGATTGCGCTTCCGCGCCCGTGCGAGAGACCTGAGCTCCGATCCGAGCCTCCGCCTCGAGGTCCTCGACGGCCCCAGCCGGCGGGTACTGTGGCACACGGAACCGCTGCAGGGCTCGTTCGATTGGCTGCCTTTCGAAGGCTCCTTCGAGGTCGATTCTGCGAGCCACTGGATCGACCTCCGGCTTCGGTGGGTTACCCGGCAACCCGACGACAACCCGTTTCGCGGTATCCTTTGGCTCGACTCGGTGAAGGTAACGCAACGATGACGACCGACGCCAAATTCGACTGTGTCGCCTGCCGCGACAGCTGGGACCTCCTCGGGCTCTTGCCTTGCGGAGAAGCCTTCTCGAGCGGCTGGCCGGCCGGAGCATGACCTACCCCGCGCTCTTCTTGATTGCCCTGCTCGCCGCACCCGGCGAAGGTACGGGTGCGCTGCGGATCCGCTCACAACCCGGCGTCGAAGTGCTGTGGGAAGGGGTCGCCCTGGGCGAGACCGATGCCGAAGGTCTGCTCGTCGTCGAGGATATTCCCCTTGGCGACTATCTCCTGACGCTGCGCGCGCCGGGCTATCGCCAAATCGATGTGCGGACGACCGTGGCGAGTGGCAACTCGATCTTGGAGTTGCCCTTGGTGGCCGACGAGGCGCCGGCCGAGCCCTCTCCACCACCGACTGGCGGTGCCGACAGCTCAGCAGGGCAAGCCTTCGGCAACCAAGCTCTGTTGTGGCTCGGCGCCGGGCTGCTGGTGCTGGTCGCGGCGGGATGGCGTATCCTCTCGCCGCGCCGCCGCGAAGCCGCGGCCGACTCTCCGATCGCCGAGCCTCCGTTGCCTCAACCACTGGCCGCCGAGCCAGCTCCCCCTGACACCGCACCACCACCCGCTCCGGCAGCCGACTCGCCGACCTTTCTCGAGGACCTCAAACGGCGAGAACAGAGCCTCGAAGAGCACCCGCCGGGCACCGTTGGAGCGCCTGAGGAAACGATCATCGAGGTCGAGGCTGTGGAAGTGCGGCGGGGGAGCGAGAGATCTTGAGCTCGATCGACCTGCATTCCCATTGGCTGCCCGGGGTCGACGACGGCGCACCGTCGGTCGACGCGACCGTCGAGATGTTGCGTCTGGCCCACCAGGGAGGCACACGAATCCTGGTCGCGACGCCCCACATGTTCCTCCCCCCTTTCGACAACAACGATCCCAGGGCGATCAAGCAGGCCTACGTCGAGACGGTGCAGCAATTGCGCCAACGCTTGGAGAACCCAGGGCACGCCTTTCTCACCGAACTGTCACTCTATCTGGGCTCGGAGAACTACCTCTCGCCTGAGTTTCTCGACGCCCTGGACAACGGCCGGGTCCTGGCGCTGGGCAACAGCTTCTACCTGCTGGTCGAGTTCCCCGCCTTCCTCTCGGTCGAGATGCTGAATTCGGCCATGGAACGAGTCCTCGCCGCCGGCTTCCTGCCGATCCTCGCCCACGTCGAGCGGTACCCGCCCTTCTGCGAGCAGCCCAAGAGACTGCAGCATTTCTTGCAGTTGGGCTGTATCACTCAGCTCAACGGCGGCAGCCTGTTGGGTAACGAGGGCTCGGCACAGCGCAAGGCCGCTTTCTCTTTCCTGCGTCAAGGTCTGGTGCAGGTCATTGCCTCGGACGCGCACGACACGCGCCGCCGGGCACCGCTCTTGGCTCAGGTCCAAGCGGTCGTCGGCAAGGACTTCCCAGAGAGCGAGGTTAGAGACTGGATGTTCGACAACCCCCGCCGAATCCTGGCCAACGAGGCTCTGCCCATTGATAAACTTGCCAGCACACGCTGGAGCTGACCAGGCGCCGACGCTGAGCACGGAGACCGACGCATGACACGATCCGAACGATGTCTCTTGTTGGGGTGCATTCTGTGCCTGGCCGGAATCGACGCCCAGGCACAGTTCGTCCAATACAACCCGCCGGGGACCTTCGAGGAAAAGCGTGAATCGACCGAGGAGCTCCTCGAGCGCTCGATCAAGGAGGCCCGATGGCGCTGGGGTCGCTTCTACGCCCATCCCTGGATCGGGATTCGTAACATCACCTATGTCGATCCCGTCACCGGGGTCGATGGTGTCGAGACGACGGACTTCACCGCCTCGGTCGGAGCCGGTGTTCGCGCCTACATGCCGGTTGGCTCGGAGCTCACGTTGGCGATCCACGCCTTGCCCGAGTACGTCTGGTGGAGAGACTTGAGCGAGCGCCGACGAATCAACGGGCGCTACGGCGTGGGGTTGTTCGGCAACCTCGGCCGTACCGGCTTGGAGCTGTCGGCGACGCGCAACGAAGATGCGCGCATCGTCAGCCGTGAGGTCGAAGAGCAGGCCAATATCCAGGACGACGTGGCAACGGCGTCGCTGGAAGTGGATATCGGGCATGGCTTCGCGGCGTTCGCCAGCGGCACCCTGCGCAGCGTGAGCTTCCGCGAGGAAGCCAGCCAGGCGGCAACGAGCTTCGCGGCGCTGGAGCGCGACGAGCAAGTGCTGCGTGCCGGCATCAAGGTCGAGCTGCCGCGCGGGTTGACCGTCGGGATCGGTCTCGAGGACGCTCAAGTCGACTTCACCCAGGCGCCGGACCGCTCGCTCTCCGGCACGTCGCCGATCCTCCTTCTCGACTACGACGCCGAGCGCTTCTACCTCGAAGCCGAGCTTGCCGCGCGCGATCTGGAGCCTGATTCGGGCTCTCGGTCGGTTCCGTACGACGACATCACCGGCTCCTTCAAGGCCGCTTGGCGGTTTCCCGGCGGCAGCGAGCTGCAGTTCTTCGGTGCTCAAAACCTGGTCTATTCGCTCAACGATCGAACGGCCTACTTCGAAGACGTATCGGTCGGGCTCGGCTTCAAGACCAACCTGACCTCCCAGCTCAGCCTTAGACTCTTCGCCCAGGACGGCACCAACGACTACGTCGACTTCGAACCGGCGCCGGTCCCTCGGAGCGACGACTACCAGGCCTACGGCCTCGATCTGCGCCTCGCCCTGGGACGCTTCACCCTGAGCCTGGGTGCGTCGCAGACGGACTACGATTCCAACCTGCCACAATTCGATCGCGAGACCACCACGATCCGCTCCGGGCTGACCTTGGGCCTGGGCGGCTCGCCCTGGGGCTAGCACCATGCACCTGACCCACCCTATGTATCACTGGCGCACTTTGGCCTATGTCTTGGCGATGGCCCTCCTGCTCGCGCGGGCAGGCACCGACCTCCAAGCCCAAACCCCGGGCCAGGCCTCTGCCGAGCCAGCCGGCGAGACACCGACACCAGCGAGCCGAATGGGCGGTCTGCAGGAGTACCGGCTCGGGCCTGGCGACGTCCTGGCGATCGACGTCTTCGGCCTCGACGAGCTCGATCGCAAGGTGCGAGTTGCACGCGACGGATCGATCTCCCTACCCCTCCTCGGGACCTTCTCTATCGCCGACTTCACCCTCCAGGAAGCGGAACGGCAGATCGCCCGCATGCTCGATGAGCGCCAGTTGGTGATCGACCCTCAAGTGTCGATCTTTGTCGAGGAATTTGTCAGTCGAGCTGTCTCGATCCAGGGCGCGGTCGGCCGGCCCGGCTTCTATCCGTTGATCGGCGCCAAGACGCTACTCGAGCTGATCGGCGAGGCCGGTGGCGTCCATCCGGACGCCGGAGAGAAGATCCTGGTGCTGCGCGCCGACACCAGCGGTGCACAATCGAAACTGGAGATCGACACCGAGAGACTCACCAGCGGAGGCGACATCAGCCTCAATATCTTCCTCAGGCCGGATGACATCGTGATGGTCTCCCACGCCAAGGAGCTCAACGTTTATGTCACCGGGGCGGTCGCCCGACCCGGGGCGGTGAAGTTCATGAGTAGCGAGGGCATCACCGTGCTCCAGGCCATTACCGCCGCTGGCGGGCCGACCGCAAGGGCCAACCTCAAGAAGGTGCACGTCATCCGGCAGCTGGACAATGGCACTCAGGAGCGGATCAAGGTCAGTGTCAGCCGCATCCAGAAAGGGAAGGACGACGACGTCGTCCTGCTCAAGAATGACACCGTCGTCGTCGGTGAGTGGTTCTTCTGATCAGCCGGGATCGGTGATCGACGACGCCGGATGCGGCTTGCGGTAGAGCTTCTGCGGCTCACCCTGTGACCGCGGCGAGGGCTGCTGCTGGCGCCCCTCCCGCAGGAGCACCTTGGCTTCCGCGCGCTGGTTCAAGGATAGCTTTCGCGCCTGGGCTCGCAAGCCCGCTTTCCGGATCGAGAGCACCGCCACCACTTCGATGATTAGCAGGCCGATCCCGAGCTCCGGGTCGTCGCGCAGCGCGACCAAGACCGCCATCAGGCAAAACGCCATGACCAGGCCGTGCAGCGCGAGGACGATCTGCGATCTCCGCGGTCCCAAGGCTAGTGCCAGGTGGTGCAGGTGCTGCCGGTCCGCCTTGAACACTCCGGCACAACGATCGAGGAAGGAGCCGCCGGCGCGCCGGCCGGTGAAACGAACCGCCATGACCAGCAGAGTGTCGATCAACGGCAGGCCGAGGGCCAGGATCGGCACCAGGATGGTGACGGTAACCGACGCCTTGACCGAGAAGAGCAGCGCGAACGAAGCCAGCATGAATCCCAGGGTCAGGGACCCGCTGTCGCCCAGGTAGATCCTGGCAGGCTCCCAGTTATGGCGCAGAAAACCCAGGCAAGCCCCGGTCAGAGCACAGGTAAAGAGCACCATGTTGCTGTCACCGCCGTGCAACAAGGCATAACCCATGAGGCTACCGGAAACGATCGCCACGACGCCACCGGCCAGGCCATCGAGGCCGTCGAGCAAGTTGATCGCGTTGGTCACTCCGACAATCCAAACCACCGAGATCACCGGCGCCCACCCGCCGAGTGCGAATTCACCCGTCACCGGCAGTCGGACGGTCTCGATCTGCCAACCGACCCCGATCACGATCCAGGCGGCGGCAACCTCGACCACCAGCTTCCACAGCACCGAGACGCCGCGCAAGTCGTCGACGACGCCGAGCAGGAAGATGGCGAGCGTCGCGAAGCCGAATCGGGCGAGGTGATTCGCCGGCAAGTCGCCTTCCGACGATGGAAGGGAGAGGCCGAAGAGGACGTCGATTACGATCCACAACCCGATCGCGACGGCGATCCCGGTCACCACAGCCACGCCGCCCAGCCGTGGTACCGGCTCTTTCTGCAGCTTGCGATCGCTCGGACGATCGACGGCATCGAGGCGCCGTGCGAGCCGGGTGACCCACGGTACGATCCAAGAGGTCACGAGGCCGGCCGTAGCCGGGACCAACAAGGCGCACCACCAAATCATTGCATTCTCCAAGCTCGAAAAGACCTTAGTTTGGAGATTTTCCCCCTAGTTGGAACCGAAACCCGCGGCCGGCGAAATCCTATCGTAACGCCTTCTACGGCACAACATGCGGCCGAAAAACCGCTCTAGATAGACTCAGAAACCCAACAAACCGCTGGTGATCAAATAGTTCTCGTAGGGGAAATGGCCAATCGCATGGTTCGAAAAGCCGAGCCAAGTGAACAAGACCAGGGCAAGGTAGCCCAGCACGGCCAGCTTGACCAACTGGCTTCTCACGCGATGGCCGGCGATCGACGGTAAGGCCGAGAGAACACCCATTTGAACCGCCGACAGGTAGAGCGCCAGCCGGTCGGCAACCGTCGATGAAATCACGATCGCCGGCAACGCCGCGATGCTTAGGAAACAGAGAACCTCGAACACCCGTGGCGGGCTGACGAGCTCGCGCATTCGGCCACGAAAGACGAAGTAAAGGATCCCGGGCAGCGCATTCAGGCTCATATGAATGAGAGCCCCCGGGGAATGAATCCCCTGGATCAGGTACTCCTCCTGGACGTAGCCAAAGACCTCGGTCCGCGGCAAGAAAACGAGGGCCAACCCGGCCGATGCGGCCAAGATCGGGTAGCGCGCCACCTTAGGAATTGTCAAGTCATAAACAACGAAGAAAAGCAGCACGATCGCGCTCATGTGAAAAGAAGATGCGAGCAAGACCAGAGCGACTTTCGTCGGTGCTCCCATTTTTTCCCAACGGGAGAGCATGAAGAGGAAGATGCCGATGGCCATGGATTGCCGACTGGCACTCATCGCAATCACGACGACCAGGAAGGGTGTCACCGTCGCCACCGCCAACCACGGATTCACACAGCGCCCAGCGTAGGAAAACAATCCGATATGGAAGACCAGCGCGGCAAAAAAATTCAAGCCGTAGATCCCCCATCCGAGCTGGATCATTAGCCAGGTGAGGAGAGCAAAACCGGGCTCGTAACCCCAAAGGGCTTCGCTGAATGTCGTGTAGAGATTCTTGTAGAAGTACCCAATGTAGTTGCCCCAATCCGTACCGACATGGTCACGGAATCCGACAAAAAAAAGATAGAATAGGAAGACACTCGCCAGTAGAAAGACGTGCCATTTTTTCTTGCTCGCTGCAGCGGGCAGCGAGAAGACCATCGGGACCGACAGTAAAAAAAAGTACGCTAGCATTTGCCGGAGTCTCCTGGCGACCTAATGCTGAGCTCGATGCAAAGACTGAGCTTGGGGCGAAAACGGTGCTTGGAGCAAAGACGGTGCTCGGTGCGAAGACGGTCAACCCTGTTGCCCGAGCTCATCTGGAGGTTGGCATTGAGGTGCGAAGGCAGGTCTCCTGGCAGCCAAGTTCTATCTTGCCGCGGTAGAGTATCTAAACGCTGATGAGGCATGCAATGGCGCGGCGAAGGGGTCGACAGCAATGAAGGCCGTGTTGCTGAACGATACGCGAGTCGACCGGCATTTCGGCTGCCGGGCCGTGATCGGGTCGATCTATCGATTGGCCGCTGAGAACGGAATCGACATCACTCTCGCCGCACCAGCCCATCGCGATTGGAGGCGGAGCGAGACGGTCAGGCAGGCGATCGGCCAGGCCGATCTGGTTCTGGTCAACGGCGAGGGGACGATTCACCACGACCGTCCTGCCGGCGCCTGGCTGCTGGCGGCCAGCGAGGCGGCTCGCACGCTAGGCAAGCCGGCCGTCTTGATCAATGCCATCTGGCAAGACAACTCGACCCAGCTCGCTGACCTGGCGCGGGAGTTCGCTCTGATCTCCGTCCGCGAAAGCGCCAGCGCGAAGGAGCTGCGGCAGGCCGGACTCTCGGCTCGCGTCGTACCGGACCTTGCTCTGTACCACGCTCCCGAAGCGGCACCGGCACGCTCGGGAGTGGGCTACACCGACTGCGTCGTCAGCACCACGGCACTGGCGCTCCACCGCCGCATGGGCACCCTCGGCGCAGAGCCGATCAGCATGTTCCACGACCGCAGATCCGTTTGGGATCTTCTGCGTTCGATCCGTTGGCTGGCCGGAGCGAAAGTGGCCCCTCTCAGGCGGCTCACCGCCGTCCTCCGCGCGGCGCTGGCTGAGCGCCGAGGCCAGCAGACCCACGACGCAGCCTTCGCCGCAGCCGTCGCCTCGAAGTCTTTGGTGGTCGCCGGCCGGCTCCATATGCTGATGTTCTGCCTGACAACCCGCACCCCCTTCCTGGTCGTGGAGTCCAACACCCACAAGAACCGAGCGACCCTCACCGACAGCGGTCTCGGCTCTTGGCGCCACGTAGATGTTGACGAGCTCGATCATCCTCTCCTGGCTCGCGCCACACAGTGGGAAGACGGCGAGGCAGACCGCCTGGAGGCCTTTCTGTCCGACAGCCGGCAGCGAATGCAGACCCTTTTCGCCGACATTGCTAAGCTCGCATCATGAGCTGGGTCGAGGTCCGACGAGCCCGGGGC
>JBCCGX010000206.1:0-11413 GCA_039029035.1 Acidobacteriota bacterium
GACGCCGTAGAAGGCGAGACCGACACCGAGGGCACCACCGAGCAGGGCCAGCAGGCTGCTCTCGGTGAGGAACTGACGCAGCAAGCGGCCGCGATCGGCCCCCAAGGAGGTGCGAATGGCGACCTCCGGTGAGCGCGCCGCCGCCTTGGCGAGGAGGATGTTGGCAATGTTGGCGGCGACGATCAGCAAGACGAAGCCCACCGCCGCGGTCAGCAGCAGCATCAGGAGGCGGATCTCGTTGTAGGCGAACAGCAAGGCTTGGCGTAAGGGGATGGCATCGACGCCGCGGCGTCCGTCGATCAACGGGTACTCGGTGCCCAGCCGGCCCTGGATCGTCTCCAACTCGGCCATCGCCTGGTCGGCGTCGACCCCCTGGGCCAGTCGGCCGATCACCAGAAAACGGTCGTTCTCGCGGTCGTAGAGCTCGCGATCCGCCGGCAGCGGCACCCAGAGCTTGACCTCCGGATAGGGGAAGTGGAAATGCGCTGCCATCACGCCGACGATGGTGTGGGGCTCGCCGTCGACCTGCAGGGTCTCGCCGACGATGCCCTCGCGGCCGCCGAAGCGGCGTTGCCACAGCTCGTCGGACAGCAGTACCACCGGCGCCGCTCCCGGCGCATCCTCCCCGGCCGAGAAACCCCGCCCGAGCTGCGGCTCCACCCCGAGCAGCGGCAAGAGATTGGCTGATAGGCGACCGACAATCTGCTGCTCCGGCTCGGCTTCGCGACCGGTCAGATTGCGTGCCGCGTAGTCGTACACCGCGAGGTCGTCGAAGGCCTGGGTCTGGGTCTGGTAGTCGAGGAATTGCGGCAACGCGAAGCGCGCCTGGTCGTAACCGGTCTGCGCATCGGTGAGGAAGAGGTGTTGCAGCTGTTGCGGCTCGGCATAGGGCAAAGGCCGGAGCAGAAAGGCGTTGACGACGCTGAAGATCGTCGTGTTGGCACCGATACCGAGGGCCAGGATCAGGGCGATGACGGCGGTGAGGCCAGGGTTCTTGCGCAGCATGCGGCCGGCGTAACGGAGATCGGTCAGCCATGAGCTCATGGGCGGCTCCTCGGGGTGATGTCTTCGCGGTGGCCTGGCGGCCCGTCGAGGTCTGACTGAGTAACGCGGCGCGAGCGGTTTCTTTACAGTCGATCGCCGTAGAGGTGAATTCTGCCTATCGTTGCGACGTAGCATGGATGGGAACGAACCGGCACCGACTCCAACGATCTCGAGAAAGGAACCATGGCAAACCAAGACGATCTGCTTTTTGTCGGAACCCACGGGCACGTGCTCGCTGTCGACAAGGCGACCGGTCGCAAGCGGTGGGAAACCAGTCTGCCGAAAACCGGTTACGAAGTCGTTTCGATCGTGGCCGAAGACGGCCAGCTGTTTTGTGCCTCGGGCGGTCGGGTGTTCGCTCTCGATGGCAGCACCGGCAAGATCCTCTGGACCAACAACCTGCAGGGTTTAGGCCACGGCTTCGTCTACTTGACCACCGTCGAGCACAGCACTGCTGAGGGGAGCACGTCCGTTCTACGGGCCGCAGCCCGTACCAAGGCAGTCGCCGCGGGTGGCGGCTCCACTTAAACTGGCGATTCGGGAGATGTCGCTAGCCGAGCGACACGCTCCGACTCAAACCCCGAGCTGCTCGCTCGCCAGCTGAGTTCCGCGGACGCGGGTAGCGATCTTGGCGAAGGCGGTGTCGCGGCTGGTGGCGATGTCGTCACTGAAGGGCGAGAAGCCGCAGTCGTCGGTGGTGCCGAGTTGGCCGACGGGAATGTGCTCCGCGGCGAGGAGGACCCGGTCGCGCACGACCTCGTCGGTTTCTACCTCTTCGTTGATGACGTCGATGACGCCGATGAAGGCGCGCTGGTCGGGGCGCAGGTGCTTGCCGACCAGCTGCAGGGCACGCTCGGGGTCTGCTTCACTCGCCATCTGCATGAAGAAGCGACCCGCGTTCAGGCTGAGAAGCATGGGAATGAGCTCGGCGTAATCGACGTCAGCGCTGTGGGTGGAGTCACAGTCACCGCCGGGGCAGGTGTGGACGCCGATCCGTTGCCGCTCCTCGGCCGTGAAATGGCCCAGGATCTGGTTGTTGAGATCGATGAACTGCTGCAGCAGACCTTTGGACGGGTCGAGCTTGATCGCCAACCGGCCTTCGGTGAAGTCGATTTGCACGCTGTGGGCGTTGTTGTCGAAACAGCTGCGGATATCGGCGACAGCTTGTTGCACCAAGTCGCTCAGGAAATCGTCCCGTGAGTAGCCCGCAATGCCGCCTTCCGGATAGAGCAAGCTCATGGCAGAAGCGGCAATAACAGCTTGCTTGACCGGCCGGGTCGCGTACTTTTGGGCCCGCGGTAGATAGCTGCCCGCGAACGTGCCGTAGCGAAACGGCCCGGCCGACAAGCGTGGCAACTGGCGAGTATGGCCGTCTTCGAAGGGAATGATCACGCCATCGGACGCCAGGTTATCCACCCCGGCCAGGGGATAGGTGGCAAAGCTGGATTTGGTCTGCTCGCCATCGCTGATCACCGGCGAGTCGGTGGCTTCGAAACGGCCGATCGTGTCGCGCACCGCCTCGTCATAGTGGGCTTCGAGCCCGTCTGCTGCGAGCTCACCGCGCGAAAAGGCAGCCATGGCTTCCTGCAACTCGCGAGGCCGAGGCAGGCTACCGACGGGTTCGGTGGGTATGGACATGGGTGAGCTCCTTAGAATGGCGTCGATCAACGGGTGATCTGGCGGACGCCTCAGACGAGTCGCCGACGCAGGCGAAAGGGTGTCGATCCTGGATTGCTGGCTGCCAATGATAGCCTGCAGCCTGGCGGGGGCGTCATTCGGATGGCCAACGAGGAGCACCTTGCGAAGCTGCAGAGGGGCCTGGCGGAATGGAACGCCTGGCGGAGCGAGAACCCGCGTGTGCGGCCGTTACTCGGCGGGGCAGATCTTTCTGGAGCGAATCTCGCCGGCGCGAACCTGAGCCGGGCGAACCTCAGTGGGGCGGACCTGTACGGGGCGAACCTCGACGAGACGAACCTGATCAAAGCGACTCTCCGCCAGGCCGATCTCAGCCTGGCGACCTTCGACCAGGCGAACCTCAGTGGGGCGGACCTCAGCGGGGCTGACCTTGGCAAGGCGAAGCTCTGCGGGGGGAAGTTCGTCGGAGCGAACTTCAGTCAAGCCGACCTCAGTGAGGCAGACTTGAGCAAGGCGAACCTCTACGCAGCGAACCTCAGTGGGGCGTGTCTCAGCGGGACGGGTTTCTGTGGCACCAGTCTCTACGGGGCGAATCTCAGCCAGGCTGATCTCAGCGGATTGGTCCTCGATGCGCACCTTGCCAAGGCGAACCTCAGCGGGGCAAACCTCTGCGGAGCGGACCTCAGCTCGGCTTATCTCCACCAAGTGGACCTCAGTGGGGCGAATCTTCGCGGCGCCAAGGGGCTTGGTGGGGCCTATCTCTGCGATGCCAACCTCAGCCGGGCCGACCTCCGTGGAGTGGATCTTGCTCGGGCGAGCCTCGGCGGGGCGAACCTGAGCAGGGCCAACCTGAGCGGAGCCGACCTCAGTCGGGCAACTCTTGTCGGAGCGAATCTCAGCCGAGCGGATCTCGACGGAACGAACGTCAACCTGACCTCGTGGTACGGGGCGGACTTCAGTGGGGCGGACCTTAGCGGGGTCAAGAACCTCACTCACTTCCGATTGGCCCAGGGAAGCGACAGAACCCAGCTGCCTGAGGGGCTCAGGCGGCCCGAACACTGGACTTCTGAGTCAGGAGGCGAGCACGATTGAGTCGATGGCGCCTGCCGGTAGATAACCTATTTGCTGCGGTGTTGTACTTCCGCCAACACCTATCTGTAGCTGAGGTTGGTTTTGTACTTTCGCCAACACTGATCTGTAGCTGAGGATCGGTGTTGTGCGAGAGGGGAGGCCCTACGATGGAGGACGGGGGCGATGATGACCGTCTCCACAGAATCTCCACATAGGTGAGTGATCCTCGAAGCGTCGGTTCTGGCACAGAGGTCTTGCGAGATAGGCTTCGGGGCAACCGACACTTCGAGGTGCATCGATGACGGACGTGCTGCAAGACGCTCTCGTGCTGATCGCGGAAGACGATCCCGACATCCGCCGGATCTTGCGCCAGTACGCAGAACGAGCGGGGTTACGGACGGCCGTGGCACGCGACGGTGAAGAAGCGCTGTGGCAGTACCGGGCGGTGAAACCCGATCTGGTGCTGCTCGACATCAACATGCCGAAGCGCGACGGCTTCGATGTTCTGGCGCGGATCCGTCAGAGCGGTGCGACGCCGGTGATCGTCGTCAGCGCACGGGTCGAAGACGAGGACAAGCTGCATGGCCTGGGGCTGGGGGCCGACGATTACGTCGTCAAGCCCTTCAATCCGCAGGAGGTCGTGGCACGCATGGCCGCGGTGCTGCGGCGAACGCGTGGGGATCGGACGCCCGAGGTCGCACGATTCCGCGCCATCGAAGTCCATCGCAGCGCGGGGAAGGCCGTGGTCTGCCGCGGTGCTGAGCGGACCGATCTCGACCTGACGCCGAGCGAGTATCGGCTTCTCGGTCACATGATCGGCGCGCCGCACAAGGTGTTCTCGCGGCTCGAGCTTCTGGAGGCCTGCTTCCCCGACAGCGAGGCTTTGGAGCGCACGGTGGATAGCCATGTCAGCCACCTGCGCAAGAAGCTCGCCGCAGCGGGGGCCACCGGGCTGCTGTCGGTGATGCGCGGCGTCGGCTATCGATTGGCAGATGACCGAGCGGGGCGCCATGCCACGTCCTAGGTCTCTCCGTTTCCAGCTGACTCTGACGATCGCCGGGGTGGTGGCAGCGAGCATGCTCTTCGTCACTGTGGGTACCTACCTCTTCGTTGCCTGGGGTGAGTATCGCTTCCTGATGTCGCTATCGCCCGAGGCGCGCGAAGAATATGCTCGCAACTGGTCGGAAACCGGGTTCCCGGACGATGCGATCGTGCGTGAAGTCGCCATCGCCGAGGAGCAGATCCTGGGGCCGGTCTACGAAGGGGAGCTGCAAGTGGTCGCGATTCTCTCGGTGATCGCGATGCTTGTCGGCGGTGCGTTCAGCATTGTCCTGGCCCGGCGACTGACGGCGCCCCTCGAGATGGCGACGCGATCGGCCCGCACCATCGCCGAGGGCACGTTCGACCATCGGATGTCGATCCCCAGCGGTGCGTCGCGCGAGGTTGATTCCTTGGCGGCGAGTTTCGAGCACCTGGCAGCGTCGCTCGAGCGCATGGAGGAGAACCTTCAGGTTACCTCGGCGTCGATCGCACACGAGATCCGCACACCTTTGACCGTCGTCCAGGGGTATCTTCAGGGCATCCGCGACGGCGTCTTCGAGGCCAGCGACGAGCAGTTGGACCTGATGCTACGCCGCATGGACGCCCTGGGCCGCCTGATCGACGATTTGAAGACCCTGTCGCTGGCGCATGCCGGTCGACTGCAGCTCGACGTCGCACCGACTCGCCTACGCGGGCGGTTGAGTGATCTGGTCGAGTGGGTGCGGCGGGATCGGGACACAAGCCGAATCGTCTTCGAGGGCGACGCTGAGGACGCACCGGTTCGAGTCGATGGCGAGCGGATCGAGCAGGTCGTTCTCGGGCTGGTCCAGAATGCTCTGACCTACGGTGGCGACGGCGTGCGCGTCACGGTTCGCCTGACCCACGAGGCCGAGGTCGTCGCCATCACGGTGGACGACGACGGCCCCGGCTTTTCGGCCGAAGCGTTGGACCATGCCGGCGAACGCTTCTGGCGCGGTGAATCGTCCAGGTCGCGCGAGAGCGGTGGCTCGGGCTTGGGCTTGGCGATTGCCAAGGCGATTGCCGAGGCCCATGGCGGGCACCTCGAGTTGAGCAATCGGTCGGGTGGCGGCGGCGCGGTTCGACTACAGCTACCGCGGCTCGGCCCAAGAGGTCCGGTGACGCGGCCCAAGCGGCCATCTGACCCGCAGGAGGAGGAAGTATGAAGCGTACACGAAGAGAGGCATTGCGCCTGCTGCTAGCTGCGCTGGCAGTTTCCGGGACGGGTCTGTTGGCCCGGCCGCGACGTGGCGAGGCGTCAGCCGGCCAGTCCCGGCGGGTGCTCGTTTTGGGTGCCGGCGTCGCCGGGCTAAGGGCTGCTCGCGACCTGAACGAAGCGGGATTCCGTGTCACCGTGCTCGAAGCACGCCAACGGATCGGCGGGCGAACCTGGACTGACCGGTCGCTTGGCGTCCCTCTCGATCTGGGCGCCAGCTGGATCCACGGGGTGCGGCGTAACCCGGTCTACCGATGGGCTCGCCGACACGATATCGAGCTCCTGCCTTGGGACTACGACGACACGGTCGTGTTCAACGCCGACGGCCGCACGAACGCCCTCGAAGGCGAGCTCGAGTATCTGACCTGGAAGCTCTACAGGCGTGCCTCGCGACTCGTCCGTCGGCAGCCGCGGGCTTCAGTGCAGGACGTGGTCGACGCGTTGATCGAAGACGGCACCCTCGACCACCTCACCCGCGTGCAGATCAACTACCTGCTCGCCGCGGCGGTCGAGCTCTCAGTCGCTGCCGATGCGAGTCGCATCTCGGCGGCGGCGCTGCTCGAGGGTGAGGAGTTTGGTGGAGGTGACATGGTGTGGCCGGGAGGCTACGACGCACTGCCTCGCGGGCTGGCGCGCGACCTCGATGTCCGTTTGGGGCAGCGGGTGCAGAGAGTCTCTCTCGCAGCCGGTGCTGTCCAAGTGGAGACCGATCAGGCCAGTTACCGGGCAGACCAGGTTGTGATCACGGTGCCTCTCGGCGTGCTCAAGGCAGGGGCGATCGCGTTCGAACCGGCGCTGCCGGCAGCCAAGCAACGCGCCGTCGATTCGATGGCAATGGGCGTGCTGAACAAGGCCTACCTGCGGTTCCCGCGCATCTTCTGGGACCGCAAACGCTCGAACTTCTCGCTCGTCGGCCAAAGGAAAGGCGCCTGGTCTGCTTGGCTGAACATGGCGCAGGTCTCAGGCGAGCCGATTCTCTGCGGGTTCAACGGCGCACGCTTCGGCACCGCGCTGGAATCTCTCGGCGACTCAGCGATCGTCGCCGAGGCGATGGCGGCGCTGCGGGCGATGTTCGGCAATGGTATCCCCGAGCCCGTGGGGCACCGGATTACGCGTTGGCGGCAAGATCCGTTTGCCCTGGGGGCTTACTCGTTCATCCCGATCGAAGGGCACCAGGCCATGCGTCGCGACCTGGCAGAGCCGATCGCGGAGCGCCTCTTTTTCGCCGGCGAGGCGACCCATGAGGATCACCCGTCCACCGTGCACGGTGCATACCTCTCCGGTGCGCGAGCCGCCCGCGAGGTGATCGAGGCACGACTGCCGACTGGGGCCTGAACGGGGCGCCTCCACACAACCTCCACACAGGTCTGCGACTCTTGGGTCGGTGGCTCTTGGGTGAGTCATCGATCGAGATATAAGGAGGCAAACGATGCGTCGGAGTTATAGAGTCCATCGCCGGGTCGCAAGCCACACGAGCCCGGAGCAGGTCGACCGCCGTCGATTCTTGAGCTTCGCCGCGACGGGGCTGCTTGGTCTCTACGGCGGTCGCCTCACCGCCCGGGAGATCTCGCGATTTCCGGTTGTGGGTCCAACCCGAGCGGCCCAGCGGGTGCTGATCGTCGGGGCTGGAGTCTCCGGGCTGGCGGCGGCGCGAACCCTGGCGGATGCCGGGCATGACGTGGTGGTGATCGAGGCGCGGGATCGGATCGGCGGACGGATCGCGACGAGCTCTCATTGGGCCGACGCGCCGGTCGACCTCGGGGCCTCGTGGATCCACGGAGTCGACAACAATCCCATCGCCCAACTCGCCGATGCCATCGGCGCGCAAACCGTGGTCACCGACAATGACGCGTCGGCGACCTTCGGCGTCAATGGGGCGCCGTTGAATGCTGCCGAGCAGTTTCGGCTGCAGCAGCTCCAGGGGGAGATCGACGACTCGGTGCAGGCGGGCCAGGGCGCCGCCACCGACCTCGCCCTCTTCGAGACGATCACGACCGGGATCGGCTACGAACAGCTTTCGCCGTCCGACCAGCGTTTTGCCGATTTCCTGATGAACGAGATCGAGCTGAGCTTTGCCGGCAGCCTGCAAGACCTTTCGACCTATTGGTTCGACGACGGGGATTTCTTCGGCGGCGCCGAGGTGGTCTTCCCGAGTGGCTATCGGGTCATCACGGATCACCTGGCGACGGGTCTAGCGATCGAGCTCGGGCAGACCGTGCTGCAGGTCGCTGCCAGCTCGAGTGGGGTCACGGTAACGACAGACAAGGGGACCTTTACCGGTGATCGCGCGGTGGTCACCCTGCCGCTCGGTGTGCTGCAGGCAGGCACGGTGCAGTTCTCGCCGGCGCTTCCGAGCTCCATGCAACAAGCCGTCGATGGTCTGGCAATGGGCGTGTTGAACAAAGCGTATCTGCGCTTTCCCACCGTCTTTTGGCCCAACGATCTCGATTGGCTGGCGCAGATACCTCAAGTCTACGGCCAGTGGACCAACTGGCTGAACATCAATCGAGTCGTCGCGCAACCGATCCTGATGGGCTTCAATGCTGCGGACTTCGGACAAGTAATCGAGGCCTGGTCGGATGAAGACATCGTCGCCGCTGGCATGGAGCACCTGCGAACGATCTTCGGGACCGGCATCCCCGATCCGGTGGACTTCCAAATCACCCGTTGGGCGTCCGATCCCTACACATGGGGTTCCTATTCCTTCATGCCGACCGGCTCACACCCTGCCATGCGCGACGCTTTGGCAGGCAACGTCGAGAACCGGATCTTCTTCGCCGGCGAAGCGACCAGCCGCCAGTACGCGTCCACGGTGCATGGGGCTTATCTCTCGGGGCTTGCCGCAGCTGAGAAGGTGGCCTCGGCGGACAGCGTGTTCGCCGATGGTTTCGAGTCGGGGGATTTCTCGGCCTGGGCGGTTGTTGGCTGAGTCGCTCCCATAGGACGTGCCTGGCCCGGGGCTCTGCCCCGCCCCGGGGCGCAGGCCCTGCCGCTGTCCAGTGCTGCCGCTGTCCAGTGCCAGTCACATCTCGAGGCTGCCTGCTGCCGCTGTCCAGTGCCAGCCGCTGTCCGTCCAGTGCCAGTCAGCCGCTGGTCCGTCCAGTGCCAGTCACATCTCGAGGCTGCCGCTGTCCTGCCGCCCCGAGGTGCTGCCGCTGTCCAGTGCTGCCGCTGTCCAGTGCCAGTCACATCTCCTTCCGCTGTCCTGCCGCTGTCCAGTGCCAGCCGCTGTCCAGTGCCAGTCACATCTCGAGGCTGCTGCTGCCGCTGTCCAGTGCTGCCGCTGTCCAGTGCCAGTCACATCTCGAGGCTGCTGCTGCCGCTGCTGCTGCCGCTGTCCAGTGCCAGTCACATCTCGAGGCCGCTGTCCAGTGCCAGTCACATCTCGAGGCTGCTGCTGCCGCTGTCCAGTGCCAGTCACATCTCGAGGCTGTCACATCTCGAGGCTGCCGCTGTCCTGCCGCCCCGAGGTGCCAGTCACATCGTGAAGGTCGGCTCTGTGCCGAGGTGCCAGTCACATCTCCGGGAGAGATTCCCCCGAGGTGTAAGTCACATCTCCGGTGAGGTTCGGCTGTTTTTGGGCATTTTCTCCGTTAGTGGCAGAACGCAACGACTGATTGCGTCTCATCTCTCTCGAGATGAGACGCTGTTTGTCCGACGCCCAATGCTTGACTTTCGTTGCCTACGGGCCGCGATGAGTCGGCCCCTGCGATACGTCCCCAAGGGCGGTGCCCTGGTCGAGATCACGATCAACATGATCCAAGGGCGTTACCTTCTGCGGCCCGACGATCGCGGGCGAGTCAACGAGCTCGTGCTCGGGATCGTCGGTCGTGCTCAGCGCCTCTATTCGATGCGGCTCGTTGGCATCTCGGTTCTGAGCTCTCATGCTCATATCCTTGCGATTCCTGAGGATGCCGAGCAGTTATCGGCCTTCATGCGTCACGTTGGTCGTAATCTCTCCGACGAGATTGGTCGGCTCCACGATTGGCCCGGCAAGATGTTGGACGGTCGATACCACGCAATTCAGGTCAGCAATGAAGAGGAAGACCAGATCGGCCGTCTCCGTTACCTACTCGCAGCCGGCGTGAAGGAGCATTTGGTCCAACGGGCGATCGAGTGGCCAGGCGTCCACAGCGCGCGAGCCTTGACACGTGATCATCCTTTACGCGGTTGGTGGTTTGATCGCAGTAAGGAGTTTGCAGCCCGGCGAGGCGGCGAGACCTTTGGCCGTTACGATTATGCGACGGAGGAGACCGTCGTCCTCGAGTCTTTACCCTGTTGGAGTCATCAGTCGGTCAGGAAAGTGCGGCGCCAGGTGCAGGAGTTGCTCCGAGAGATTGAAAGAGAGGCTGCCAGAGAGCGACGCGCAACCGATAGACCTGTCGTCGGAGCGGAAGTCGTGATGGAGATTGACCCTCACTTCCGGCCCGATTCGAGGGCGAAATCTCCGGCGCCGGACTTCCATGCGCACCGCACACGCGTTCGTCGAGCAATGCGTGGGGCCTATGCCTGGGTCGTCGCGGAGCACGCCCAGGCTACTGCGCGTTTGCGAGCCGGTGAGCCTGTCGTCAACTTCCCCGAGGGAACCTTCCCGCCAGGCCTCCCCTTCGTGCCGTTTTCGCGAAGTCGACCGCCGTGAGATGAGTCCGCGGATTCACTGACTCTTGCCGACCGGCCCTCTATTGACTGCACTGCTTAAGCCGCAAAATCGTTGGCCATAAGAAGAAGTGTGGCCTCTCCAGTCTTGCGCAGTGCCAAATGGACGCTGCGGGCGAGTGGCATCTTGGGACCCGGTTGGAATTTCGAGGCGTGCATCTCAGTCGGTACCAAGCACCTCCAGTCCGCACTCTCAGATCGGATTGCGAGCTCTTATCGCAGCATCTCAGTCGGTGCCAAGCACCTCGGCCTACCGCGGCCTACCGCGAGGTGCCAGTCACATCTCCATAGCCTGGCATCTCAGTCGGTGCCAAGCACCTCTGCCTACCGCGAGGTGCCAGTCACATCTCCATAGCCTGCTCTGCCTACCGCGAGGTGCCAGTCACATGTTCATGCGAGGTGCCAGTCACATCTTCAGAGAAGTCACATCTCCACAGAAGACCAACACCACCGCCATTAACCCAGCTCGCCCATTCTCGCCCGCCGGATGATCTGATCGGCGGTGCGGAAGGCGTTGGCGAGGATGGTGAGGGTGGGTGGGGCGCCGCCGGAGGTGGGCATGAAGCTGCCGTCGACGACGTAGAGGTTGTCGACCTCGTGGGTGCGGCAGGTGGCATCGACGACGGAGGTGGCGGGATCGTGGCCGGCCCGGCAGGTGCCGTGCACCAGGTAGGGTGCGGTCTCGCCGATGGCGACTGGCAGGACGGTGTCGGCCCCCATCTCGTCGAAAAC
>JBCCGX010000207.1:0-11411 GCA_039029035.1 Acidobacteriota bacterium
AAAGTGCACGAAGCCTCCACGACACCTCACAGCGGCTCCACAGCCTCTAGACCGCGGGCGGCATAGGATGGTACCGGAGCTCAATTCGATTCTGCGACATCCCATCGGAGGACGAGACTATGTTCGAGCTAGTTCACGACTTGCAGGCCACAGCGCGTGGCCTTCTGCGCCGGCCGGCGTACCCGGCGGTGGCGGTCGGCATCTTGGCACTCGGTCTGAGCGCTGGCATGGCGGTTTTCACCTACACCCAGGCCTTCTACCAACCGTTTCCAGGCGTCGACGCGGATCGGCTCGTCAGCCTTTTCGCGGCGCAAGACGACGATGCTTATCAGAACATCTCTTACCTGGACTTTCTCGACCTCACTGCCGCCTCGACGGCGCCCGACGGTGCCTTCGAGGGCTTGGCCGCAGTGCAACCCTACTATCTCGCCTCCGTCCGTCTGGAGGCCCAGACCGAGTTTGCCACCCTGGAGGCGGTTTCGGGCGAGTACTTCTCGGTGCTCGGCATCCGCACGGTGATCGGTCGTGGCCTGGCCGCCAAGGACGACCGTGCCGGAGCAGATCCCGCCGCGGTGCTGTCCCACGAATGGTGGCAACGCACCTTTGGCGGCGACCCGTCGGTGCTGGGTCGTACGATTTACCTCAACTACCGGCCGTTCACCGTGGTGGGCGTGGCGGCGCCAGATTTTCTGGGCTCGGCCTCCGGTTTTCGGCCGAATGTTTGGATCCCGTTCGCGCCGTTCAAAGACCGCTACACGAGCTGGCGCCAACGCTCCGAAGACCGCGACTTGCCGCTGGTCCGGGTCTACGGGCGGCTGCGCGCCGGCGCCGGGGAGGAGCAGGGGCTTGCAGCCTTGTCGCGGACCGCGGCGGGACTCGACGAGGCCTACCCGAAGCCGGACGGGGCGACGCGGAAGCTGCGCCTCGAAGCGTCGACCTGGATCGATCCACGCTCGCGGGTCGAAGAATGGACCATGGTGCAGGTGATGACGACGGCCGCTGGCGGGCTGTTGCTCCTGGTCTGCGCCAACGTGGCCAACCTACTGTTGTCGGTGGCTGTTCGGCGTCGGCGCGAGACGGCGGTTCGGGTGGCCCTGGGCGCCTCGCCTGGGCGGCTGATCCGGCAGGTGCTGCTCGAGAACGTGCTGCTCTCCGGCCTCGCTGGCGGCATCGCCTTGCTCTTGGCGGGTCCCCTGAGCCAGCGGCTGGGTGCCTACTTCGCCCGGCCCAGTGTGTGGGGTGTCGACGTCGCTCGCCAAACGTCGGTCGACCTCTCGGTGATCGGTATCGCGTTGCTCATCTCGGTCGCCACCGGCTTGCTGGCTGGCCTTCTGCCAGCGTCGAGGGTCTGGTGCCGGGACGTGCTGACGACGTTGCGCACCGCTGCCACGACCACGGGCGGCGTCCCGGTACGCCTCTGGGGCCGGCGTCTTCCGGGCGTGCGCCAGGTGCTCGTTTCGGTTCAGGTGGCGCTCTCCGTCGTCCTCCTCGTCGTTGCCGGGCTGGTGTTGCGCACCCTCGTGTCAGCCGGCGACCTCGACCCCGGCTTCGCCTACGACCCCTATGTGGCCGGCCTTATCTCGACGAGTAGCACTGATCTGGAAGCCAGCCAACGCGAGGCGTTTCTGCGCCAACTCACCGAACGCCTCACCGAGGAGCCCTGGGTGCGCTCGGCGGCCATGGCCGATGCACCTCTCCTGGCCCCGCACCGCGAAGCCGAGCTCGTTCCTGAAGGGGCGACGGAGGCGCAGCCGCTGGTCTTCTCGCGAGTGCTACCGGGCTTCTTCGGAGCCCTGGGTATCGAGCTGCGGCAGGGCAGGGCCTTCACCCCGGCAGACACTGTCGACAGCCGCCTGGTGGCGGTGGTCAACGAGGCCCTGGCGCGTCGTTTCTTCGCCGGCCAGAACCCACTCGGTCGGCGGATCCGCTGGCCCGAGGAGGACCGCAGCTACGAGATCGTCGGTGTCGCCCGTGACACCAAGACCGAAGATTTCTTCGCCCCGCCGCCGCCGACGGTCTACTTCGCCTATCCGCAGCACGACTACGGTACGACCAGCGCCCTGATGGTCTCGGTGGCGGGCGATCCATCTCTGGCGGTCCCGCGTCTGCATCGTTGGCTCCGCGACTTCGAGCCGCACCTCGCCATTATCAACGTCGTGACCTATCAAGAGATCGTACGCGGCTTTCTCTACACCCATCGGATGAACGCCGAGATGTTCTCCATCGTGGCGCTTCTCGGCCTGGTCTTGTCCGCTGTTGGTATCTGGAGTGTGATGAGCCTGGCGGTCAACGGCAGGATGCGGGAGATCGCGGTTCGGATGGCCGTCGGAGCCGAACGCGGCGACATCTACCGACTCGTTCTCGCGCAGGCGCTGGCCTCGGCGGCGCTCGGCCTCGCCTTGGGGCTGGCGCTGGCCTACCTGCAAGCGGGCCTGGTGCGGAGCCTGCTCTTCGGTGTCGAGCCAACCGACCCGCTGACCCTGGCGGTCGGAGTTGGCGTGCTCGTGGTGTCCACTTTAGGCGCGGCCTATCTCCCGGCCCGCCGCGCCGCGGCGGTCGATCCGACCGTCTCGCTACGCCAGGAGTGACGGGCGCTTCCGGGCGCCGGGCAAGAGGATGCGAGGCTGCTACTCTAGGCGAATGAAGATCTGGCGCTACAAGACTTCGTGCTCCCGGAGTTGGCTCAGCTTGGCGGCTGTGCTGCAACTGACCGGAATGCTGCCATCGGCCCTCGAGGGCCAGAGCGCCGCGACCTACCAGTTCGAGACCTTCGAGGTCGCAGGAGCACCGATCACCGGTGGCCGTGGGCTCGATGACGGCGATTGCCAGGTGGGCTACTTTCAGACCGACACGAGCGACCCTCTGTCGGCCCATGCCCTCCAGCGTTGCGACGGCGTGATCACCACGATCGACCCGCCGACCTCGGTTGCTGATCGACGAGCCTTCGACATCAACACGGCCGGGCTGGTGGTCGGCTCCGCCCTGCGAGCCAGCGGTTCGGACGGTTTCGAGCTCGACGGTGCGACCTACACCTGGGTCGAGTTTCCCGGCGCGGATCAGACGGTCATCCGAGGCGTCAACAACGCCGGCGACGTGGTGGGCGAATACGAGAACCCCGGCGGAGAGCGTCGCGGATTCGCTCGATTCGATGGCAGCTTCGTGACCATCGACGTGCCGCTGGCCACCTCGACGCGGGCGCGTGGCATCAACGATCAGGGTGAGATCGTCGGCACTTGGAACGACGACTCGGACATGCGCCATGGCTTTGTCCGAGAATCGAGCGGCATTTTTACCACCTTCGACTTTCCCGGCGCGGTCGAAACATTGTTTGGCGATATCAATGACACGGGCGAGATCGTCGGCACCTACTTCGACGCCGCCGGAACGCCGCATGGGTTCCTGGTCACCGCCCCGTTGGTGCAGTTCCTGCCCTTCGACGTGCCGGGCAGCGTCGGAACCGTGGCGACGGGTATCAACGAAGCGGGAGCGGTGACGGGCGAGTGGATCGACGCGGCGGGTATCCGCCGCGGTTTCTTGGCTACGC
Organism: Acidobacteriota bacterium; assembly: GCA_039029035.1. GTDB lineage: Bacteria > Acidobacteriota > Thermoanaerobaculia > Multivoradales > J023 > JAAELT01. Next base: position 3,545 of record JBCCGX010000207.1, read on the forward strand.
CCGTCCTGTTTGCCGACGGTTTCGAGTCGGGCACCACCAGCGCTTGGTCGAACGTCTCGAGATAAGGTTAGGTGTGCCCTAAGCCTGAGCAGGCCCGCCGTCTTGGCCGCCGAGGCCTCGCAGGTCCGGTGGCAGCAGGCGGTCCGGTAGGTCTTGGTAGCACACCGGACGCAGGAAGCGACGGATCGCCAGCGTGCCGACGGAGGTGGTGGCCGAGTTAGTGCTGGCAGGATACGGGCCGCCGTGCATCATGGCACCGTCGACCTCGACGCCGGTGGGAAAGCCGTTGGCGAGCACTCGCCCCGCCTTTTGCTCGAGGATCGGCAGCAGCTGCCCGGCCAGCTCGTCGTCGCCTTCTTCGAGGTGTAGGGTGGCGGTGAGCTGGCCGCTCAGTTCGTCGGCGATCTCCAGAAGCTCGTTGTCGTCGGCGACTCGGACGATCAGCCCCAGGGGACCGAAGACTTCTTCTTCCAGCTGTGGCGTCGAGCGCCAGGTCGCCGCGGTTGTCTCGTAGAGGTAGGGCCTGGCGCTTCGGCCTACCGTGGGCTGACCGAAGCGCTGGGTGACGCCCGGGATGGCTTCGAGGCGCTCGGCGCTGGCGGCATAGGTGTCGGCGATGCCATCGGTCAGCATGGTCTGGGCCGGGACTCCTGCGAGCGCCTGAGCGGCCTGCTCGGCGAATCGATCCGCCGCCTCGCCTTCGGGTACAAAGACGACGCCGGGATTGGTGCAGAACTGGCCGGCACCGAGGGTTAGCGAACCGACCCAGCCGGCCGCCAGCTCGGCGCCGCGGCTGGCGAGGGCGCCAGGCAGGATGAAGTTGGGGTTGATCGAGCCCAACTCGCCGAAGAACGGGATCGGCTCGGGCCGCGCCGCGCAGAGGTCGAACAGGCTGCGCCCGGCCCGGATCGAGCCGGTGAATCCAACCGCCTTGATCCGCCGGTGCTGGACCAAGGCGCGGGCCGCCTCGTAGCCCGAGTCCTGGAGGAATCCGAAGGTCCCGAGAGGCGCGCCGGTGGCTTGCAGGGCCGCCAGGATCGCGGCGGCGACCGCTTCCCCGGTGGCGGGGTGGGCCGGATGTCCCTTGACGATGACCGGGCATCCGGCCGCTAGCGCCGAAGCCGTGTCGCCGCCGGCGGTGGAGAAGGCGAGGGGGAAGTTGGAGGCCCCGAAGACGACCACCGGGCCGATGGGGCGCATCATCAGCCGCAGCTCGGGTCGTGGTAGCGGCTGCCGATCCGGTAGAGCCGAGGTGGCTCGCCGTTCGAGGTAGTCGCCGGCAAGGATGTGCTGGGCGAACTGCCGGAGCTGGCCTGTCGTCCGCCCCAGCTCGCCTTGTAACCGCGCCGCCGGCAGGCCTGACTCGCACTCCGCGTGGTGGGTGATCTCGTCACCGGCGGCTTCGAGCTCGGTTGCGATCGCTTCCAGCAGCGCCGCGCGCTCCTGTCGGGACAGGTCTCGGTAGACGGGGAACGCTGCTGCCGCGGCTTCGGCCGCTTGGTCGGCCAGCTTCGGGGTGGCATTGAAGAACGAGTAGGAGTCCCCGGTGGCCGGGGTCGAGTCGAACGTGTCGTTGCCGGCGATCCACTCGCCAGCGATCAAGTGTTTTCCATGGGGCATTGTCGTCATTCCTTATTGCGGCGCGTGGCCGGTCAGAAGCGATCCGGTGCGAACGCTCGAGGGTCGATGTGGGTGGGGCGGGCCTGGATCAGCTCGGCGATCAGGCGGCCGGTTGCGGTGGCCATGCTGAGGCCGAGCATGTTGTGCCCGGTGGCCAAGAAAGCGTTGTCGAGCCGCGGCACCCGTCCGATGATCGGCAGGCTGTCCCACGTCATCGGGCGCCAACCGAACCAGGTCTCGTGGACCTCGTCCCCGACCGGCGAGAGGAGGTACGGTGCCGCGGCGTCTTGGAGCTGTTGAATGCGTTGAGGTGGGATAGACGTGTCCCAGCCGACGAACTCCATCATCGAGCCGATGCGAAAACCGTCGTCGAACGGGGTCACGCCGATGCGTTGTTCGGGGAACAGCATGGGGTGCCGCGGGCAGATCGCCGGCCGGCTCAGGGTGACGGAATAGCCCTTGCCCGGCTCGACCGGGAGCTGGCAGCCCAGGGCCGCTGACCACTTGCCGGACCAGGCGCCCAGGGCGAAGACGAAGTGGTCGGCCTGCATTTTGCCATGCGTGGTTTGCAGAGATTCGATCGAGCGGCCCGACGTGTGCAAGTCTTCGAGGCCGCAGCCCTCCACCAGTTCGACGCCGTGGCACGACAGATGCCGGCTCCAGTCGCGTACCAGTTGATCGGGCCGCACCGAGCCGTCATGGTCATAGATGTAGGCGCCCGCCAGGTCCGGTCGGAGAGACGGGTCGAAGGTCTCGAGATCGGCGCCTTCGATGCGCCGGGCGGTGACGCCGTAGGTCTCAGAGAGCAACTGATCGGTCTGCGCGAAGGCCTCGAAGCTCGACTCGTCGCGAAAGACGTAGGCCAGGCCGTTCTCTTTCCACTGGCCGGCGGCCGGTAGCTCCGCGAACAGGGCGCGATACTCGTCGATCGACGACTCCAAGATTGGCAGCAAGTGCCGGCCGGCTTGCAGCATCTGGCCTTGGGTGCAGCGGCGAGCGAATTGGAGCAGCCAGCGGTACAGATCGAGGCGCAGCTGCGGTCGGATGCGGAGAGGCGCAGAAGGGTTCAACAGGGAGAGGAGGCCCTCGCGCAGTGCGCCGGGCTCGTTGAGCGGCAGCACGTGGCTGGGACAGATCATGCCGCAGTTGGCGTGCGAGCAGGCTCGCCCGATGCCCGCGCGGTCGATGATCGTGACCTCGAGGCCCGCCTTCTGCAGGTAATGCGCGCAGCCGATGCCGACGATGCCTCCGCCGACTACGATGACCCTCTCCTTGGGCTCTTTGCGCGCCGTATTCTCCCTGGGAGCCGCTGGGCTCACGCGATCCCTCCGGCAAATGGGTCGTCGGGATGGAAGAAGAGCTCTGCGTCGCCGCAGACGTAGGCGCGTCCGGTCACCCGTGGGATGATCTCACCGGCGTCGTTGCGCCGGTAGCTGGCGACGAAGCGACTGCCGATCATGGACTCTTGAATCCAGGTTTGGCCAGCGGCGAGCTCGCCGCGCTCCGCCAGGCAGGCCAGCTTGGCGCTGGTGCCGGTGCCGCACGGGGACCGGTCATAGACGTTTCCCGGACAGAGAACGAAGTTGCGGGAGTGGGCGTCAACTGCGTGGGGCGGCCCGAAGAACTCGATGTGGTCGATCGGCTGGCCGTCCTGTCCCGCGATCGCTCGGGCCTCGAGCTCGGCTCGAATCCTGATCGCGGCAAACCTGAGCTGCGCTTCGTTGCGGGGCACGATCTCGCAAGGGGCGCGGTCGACCAGGAAGAACCAATTGCCACCCCAGGCGATCGAGCCTGTCACCTCGCCGAGCCCTTCGACGTCGAGGGTGACATCGCGCCGGAAGCAGTAGCTCGGCACGTTCTCGACGGTCGCTTGGTTGGGCTCGGTGAGCTCCACGCTGACCACACCGACGGGTGTCTCGATCGCGATCCGGCCCAGCTCGACCTGGTCGAGATGGGCCAGGGTGACGGCGACACCGATGGTGGCGTGGCCACACATGCCGAGATAACCGTCGTTGTTGAAGAAGATCGCCCCGGCCGCACAGCGCTCGTCGGTGGGAGGACACAACAGGGCGCCTACCAGGGCGTCGCACCCCCTGGGCTCGAGGATCGTCCCGCGCCGCAGATGATCGAACTCGCGCTCGAACCTCGACCGTCGCTCCGCCAGCGTGCCGGATCCGAGGTCGGGGCCACCGGCCACGATGACTCGGGTCGGCTCGCCCTCGGTGTGGGAATCGATGACCCGCATGCCGCCTGTTCCGCTCAGGCGGCCTTGCCCTGAAGATTGCCCGCCTTGCCGGGCCAACTGTCCCACCAGCGGCGGAACTGCCGCCACTGTGATTCGAGGTGGGCTTTCTGCTGCTGGCTGAGGGCGTCGGTGCGGTTGATCTGGTGCTCGTATTCGGGGCTGCCTTCGAGCACCATCAGGTGCTTGTAGTAGAGAACGAGGTCGGGTCCTTCGTCGAAGGTCGCCAAGACGCGCAGCGCATCATCGAGCTCCTGGGCCAGCCGCAGAGACGCCGCGTCACCTGCGGCCGCCCGTTGGCAGAGGTCGACGAGCCGCAGGGCCTCCTGCGGCAGGGCGTTGCCGATCCCGGTGATGGCGCCGCCGGCGCCGCAGCGGACGAATCCGTGCACCACCTGGGTGTCGACACCCACCATCAAGGTCAGGCTCGGATCACCACTGGTGATGTGCTCGGCGGCGTAGGTCAGGGAGTCGGCGCCGCCAAATTCCTTGAAGCCGACCAGGTTCGGATGGTCACGGCGCAGGTCGAAAAAGAGGTCGGCCTTGGTTTCGAAGCCGTAGTAGGGGCTGTTGTAGATCACGGCGGGCGTGTCGGGCGCGGCGCCCAGGACTTCGGCGAAGTGAGCCCGCTGAGCGGCAGGCGAGGTGCCGCGGGACAGGACACGGGGGATGACCATCAGGCCGGCGGCGCCGACTTCACCCGCGTGGGCCGCTAACGCCGCCGCTCTGCGGGGATTCTGTGCACCCGTGCCGACGACCGTCGGTATGCCTTCGGTGACGAGTCGCTCTACCCCGGTCATCCGGTCCTCGTCGTCGAGCAGTGGCCAGTCGCCCATCGAGCCGCAGTAGACCACGGCGCTCATGCCGGCGTCGATCAGCTCACGGCCCTTGGTGGCCAGAGCGTCGAGATCGACAAGGCCTCGGGCTGTGCACGGGGTCATCAACGCCGGCATGCATCCGGCGAAGGTTTCACCTGAGCGCCCCTCGGGGGCGACGTTAGGTTGGCGCCCCTCAGGGGCGACGTGGCTTCCCTCAGGGGCGACATTCTCGCTGGGGCTCATCGCGTCCTCCTTGAAACCTGGAATCCTGCAGAACGGGCTTCGATCACAAGCAGAAAAAGAATAGCCTCTCAGGGCTCCGGCGTCTTGGCGTCGAGTCCACTTCTAACTTGATTTTTGGCACAATCGAGCCGTGGGAACGAGGCACGACAGCGGGCGATCTCAGTTGGCGCTCTTGCTCGAGGGGCTCGCCGAGCCCTTCACCGCGGAAGCACTGTTCGATCAGATTCCGGAGACCGTCTTCTTCATCAAGAACGCCGCCGGCCAGTACCTGTGCGTCAACGACACGTTGGTCGCACGCTGCGGGCGACGGAGCAAGTCACATCTTCTGGGTCGGACGCCGTCGGAGATCTTTGGTGAGGCGCTGGGTCGCGGGTATGAAGCGCAAGACCAGGAGGTGCTGCGCTCGGGCCGGAAGCTGATCGGCAAACTGGAGTTGCACATCTATCAACCGCATGGCATGGGCTGGTGCCTGACCCACAAACTTCCGCTGCATGGGCGGGACGGTCAGGTCGTCGGCCTGGTGGGCGTTTCTCGGGATCTGGCCGCGCCCGATCTCAAGGACTGGGACTTCGGTCCTATCGCTGCCACTCTGGCGGAGGCCAAGTCTCGACTGGACGCTCCACTATCGGTCAAGGCGATGGCCGCACGGGCTTCCCTCTCGGTGTACCAACTCGATCGACGAATGAAGCGCCTGTTCGGATTGTCGACCGGCCAGTGGCTGCTCAAGCTGCGGATCGAGCGCGCCTGCGAAGCCCTCGCCGAGACCCGGCAGCCGATCGCTCAGATCGCCCTGGATTGCGGCTATGCCGATCAGAGCGCCTTCACTCGACAGTTCCGCCGCACTACCGGCTATACGCCGTCAGAATTCCGGCGAGTGGGTGTACGCTAGGGACTCACGCCGACCCTTTCTCGATCGAGCGCCCCGATCGGTGCCCCCGGGCGTCTGTGCAATGGGACGGCTTGCGTTCCACTCGGTGGCTCGTTGGCCTCTAGGTCGGCTGCCGATCCCGTTGGCGGATCGCAGGCCAGGTAGACATCGATCGTCGGCTGGTATCGGTGTAAGACCAAGAACAGCAGCAGACTGGCAGCGCCCGCTGCAACCGCCACCCAGTGCATGGCGATCAGGCCGGCGGAATCGACCGATAGAGCAACCAACGGCGGTCCGCCGGCCATGCCCGCGGCTTGGAAGGCGCTGAGCAAGACGACGCGTCGCCCACTCGGATCGTTGCGAATCAGCGCTCCGAGTTGATAAGGCATGGCAAAGTTCCAGAAGAACCCGAACTGTCCCAGCGCCAAGGTGTAGAGTGCTGGCGTCAAGTCGATCAACAGCAGGCCGAGAGCGAGCAACTGGCCGACAAAGGCGGTTCCGAGAGCCCAGGGCAGGGAGATCTTGTTGCCCAGCCGGGAGGCCGCCAGAGAGCCTGCGCAAGCGATGAAACCGGAGGCTGAGAGGGCCAGGCCGATGGCCTCCAGGCCGAGATCTGCCGCTGTGCCGATCCGTTCGACATAACTCCAGAAGGCGCCGGTGTTGAGAAAAAAAAGGCCCACGCCAAGAAGAGCCAACGCGGCGCGAAACCTTGTCATGGTGGCTCGTTCGGCGGATCCTACGGCGGGCGATGGGCGGATCATGGGACGTGGCCGCCGGCCATGAATCGGAATCCATGGCACGCAGAAGAGACCCAGCACAGCAAGTCCGAAGAAGAACAAGAAGAACCCATCCAGACCACCGGCTCGAAGCACCGTTCCCGGCAATAGGGCAAAGGCGACGATCTGCACCACGGTCTGCGCGGCGAATAGGAGCCCGCCAAAGCGCTCGGGGTGTGTTGTGTCAGCCAGCCAGGCGAGGCTGATGGCCAGCAGGTTGCCGCCGGCGAAGCCCACTAGGATCCGTACCGGAGCGAGGGCGGTGAGCGTTTCGAGTCGGGTCGCAACCAGGTAGCCGACGGCCATCAGAACAAGGTTCGCGATCGCCATCGAACGCCAGGGGAGGCGCCGGATCCAGAACAAGGCCAATACGGCGCTGAGCACGGCGCCGATCAGGTCGAAGGACGCGAAGTAGCCTGCCTGGCTCTCGCTGAGCGACAAGTCACGCACCGCCATGCCGACGCTGAGTGGTTGGACGAGGAAATCCAGCGTCCCGATAATGCCCAGAGCCAAAACCGCGGCGAGGGCAGGGCGGTACCCGGAGCTCTGCTGGAGGCTCATGGTCTGGGCTTCATGTCGAGATGCAGATCGTTCTGCATCCGCAGGTTGATCAGGGGGGCCATCGGCGGCGGCTCCGGGGTCTTCAAACGGAGCGTGTAGTCGCGCACGATCAGGGCCGTGAAAGCAGTCAGCATGGCATGGGCATAATCGGCGGCAAAACAGTATCTGGGACCCCAGCCGTAGGGCATGTAGGCGGGATGGTCGCGTGACTCCAAGAACCGTTCCGGCCGGAACCGTTTCGGGCCGGGCCAGAAGTGCGGATCATGGTGCATCAGATATTGGAAGATGATCACCGTCGATCCTGCCGGAATGCGGACGCCATCCAGTACATCATCCTCCACGTTGGTTCTGGGCGTGTACCAGGCGGGAGGGTAGAGCCGCAGTGACTCTCGGACCACGGCCTGGGTGTAGGGCAGCTCGGCGAGGTCGGCTCGGGTCGGCATGCGTCGGCCGAGAACCTCGTCGATTTCCCGGACCAGGCGGTGCTCCACGCTGGGGTTCGCCGCGATCGCGTACAGCGTCCACGCCAGCGCCAGGCTCGGCGCGTCGGAACCGGCGAGAGACACGGACAAGATATCCGTATACAGGCGAGCCCGTTCGTCCGGGTCGAGGAGATCATACTTCTGCGAAATGCGGCTGAAGAGATCCGGCGGATGGTGCGCCTCCCGTTGTTGCAACGCGACGCGCTCGTCGAGGCCTTGGCGAAAGAACTCGCGGCAAAAGGAAAAGTCCTGGTCGT
>JBCCGX010000208.1:0-11378 GCA_039029035.1 Acidobacteriota bacterium
ATCGGATTGGCAGGACGAGTCGCTGACTGCCCTGTGCGGCGGAGAAGCGCTTTCTCCGATCCTGGCGGCGGAGCTGCAGCGCCGTGCCGGAGCGGCTTGGAATCTCTATGGGCCGACCGAGACCACGGTCTGGTCGGCGATCGAAGATCTCGATAGCGCTTCGGTCGCGGCGGCTTCCGGTCACGGCGGGGTCTCGATCGGGCGACCGATCGCCAACACCGAGATCTATGTCTTGGGCCACTCCGGGGAGCCGCAACCCGTCGCGGCCGATGGCGAAGTCCTCATCGGCGGCGCAGGCCTGGCTCGAGGCTATCGCCGACGTCCCGGGTTGACCGCGGAACGCTTCGTTCCGGATCCCTTCTCGGGTCGCCGTGGGGCGCGCCTCTACCGCACCGGGGACCTGGCCCGCTTCACCTCGGACGGGCGCCTGGAATACCGCGGGCGGATCGATCACCAGGTCAAGCTGCGCGGCTTTCGCATCGAGCTCGGCGAGATCGAGGCCATCCTGCTCGAGCATCCCACGGTTGCCGAGGTCGTCGTGGCGCTGCACGGCTCGGCGGTGGAAGAAGGCAGCGCAGAGGACCAACTGATCGCCTATCTCGTGCCGTGTCCGGAAGAGAAGCTCGAAGTTGCCGATCTTCGCCGGGCGGCACGCGCCAAGCTGCCGGACTATATGGTGCCGACCCGATGGGTCGAGCTCGAGGCGATACCCTTGACGCCGAATCGCAAAGTGGACCGGCGACGGCTGCCGGCGCCGGAAGCCGCCACTCGGGAGACCGAGACTTCGACGTCGACCCGCACGCCGTTGGAAGACGTCCTGGTGAGCATCTGGAGTCAGGTCCTCGGGCGCTCCAATGTGGGGCTCGGCGAGAGTTTCTTCGACCTCGGCGGGCACTCCCTCCTCGCGACGCGGGTGGCGGCTCGGGTGCGCGATGCCCTCGGTGTGGAGCTTCCGGTCGAGCGCTTGTTTGCCGCTCCGACCATCGAGTTGCTGGCGCGCGAGATCCAGTCCTTGGATACTGCGACCCCGATGCCAACGATCGAGCCGGCCGGTCGCAGTGGCGACCTGGAGCTGTCGTTCTCCCAGCGGCGGCAGTGGTTTCTCGACCAGTTGGAGCCTGGCACGCCAGCGCTCAACCTGCCGTTCGCCGTCGAGCTCCACGGCCAGCTAGCGGTCGACCGATTGCGAGTCGCCCTGGTAGAAGTCGCCAGCCGGCATGAGATTCTGCGCACCCGATTCGTCGAACAGAGCGGCAAGCCGGTGCAGCGCATCGAAGGGCAACCCAACCTACCGCTCATCGAAGTCGATCTGGCGGCGCTGTCGTCGGCCAGTCAGCAGGTGGCGGCGACGCGCCTCGCTGCGCAGGAGGCAAACTGGTCCTTCCGCCTCGATCGCCTACCGCTCGTGCGCGCGGTTCTCCTGCGCCTCGGGGACCACCATTGGCGGCTTCTGCTCACCCTCCACCACATTGTGGTCGACGGCTGGTCGTTCCACATTCTGCTGCGCGAAGTCGGTCAGATCTACGATGCTCTGACTCGCGGGTACTCTTCGCCGTTGGCACCATTACCTCTGCAATACGCCGACTTCGCGGCCTGGCAGAACGCCTACCTGCAAGGTGAGACGCTCGAACAGCAGCTGGCGTATTGGCGCCAACAGCTCGGCGACGGCGGCTCACCACCTCTCGCGCTACCGACCGACCGACCGCGCCCTGCGCTGCAGACGTTCGCTGGCGCCCGCGAGGCCTTTGCCCTGGAGCTCAGCACGACCGACGCCCTGAGAACCCTGGCACGCCGCGACAGCGCCAGTCTCTACATGGTCTTGCTGGCTGCGCTCTCGGCCCTGTTGCACCGCTACACGGCGCAAACCGATCTCAGTGTCGGCACCTTCATCGCCGGTCGCAACCGAGCCGAGATCGAGGACCTGATCGGCTTCTTCGTCAACTCCCTGGTGCTGCGGGTGGATGCTGGTGAGGATCCTTCTTTCCGCCAGTTGCTCGCCCGGGCTCGCCAGGTCACTTTGGATGCCTACAGTCATCAAGAGATCCCCTTCGAGCGTTTGATCGAGGAGCTACAACCCGAGCGCGATCTCAGTCGCCCGGCGTTTTTCCAGGTCATGCTGGTGCTACAGAACCTACCGCAGGCCAGCGTCGATCTCGAAGAGCTTCGCCTCGAGACCTCCGGCTCCGGTGGACTCGGACGGGCCAATTTCGACTTCACGCTGTGGCTCGAGGAAACCGCCGATGGCTTGAGTGGTTACCTCGACTACAACGTCGATCTGTTCGAATCGTCAACGGCCTGCCGACTGCTCAGGCACTTCGAACGGCTGCTCGAAGGGGTCGCCGAAGAAGCGGATCGGCGGCTCTCTGAGCTGTCGCTGATGGCGCCTGAAGAGACGCGCCAGATTCTGGTCGAGTGGAGCGGCAGCCCTGGCTCGAATCCCTGGCATGGGGGTGTCTATCGATTGTTCGAACGTCAAGTGCAGCAGGCGCCGCAGGCTCCCGCTCTCACCTGGGTCGGCAGCGATGGCATTCCCCGGAGCTGGACCTACGGCGAGCTCGGCGAGCGCGCCGGCCGCTTGGCCAACCGCCTGTGTCGCTCAGGCGTCGGACGCGAGAGCTCGGTGGCGATCTGTCTCGATCGGTCGCCCGACCTGGTGGCGACGGTCCTGGCGGTGCTCGCTACCGGAGGCGCCTACGTGCCACTCGACGCGACCTATGCCGGCGAGAGGCTGAGCTACATGCTGCGACAATCCGCAGCACCGCTCTTGGTGACCCGGTCGGATCTGGCAGCCAGCCTCTCGACGGCGGGTATCGACTGCGAGGTGCTTTGCCTCGACTTGGAAGAGGCCAGCCTCGAGGCCGAAAGCGTCGTCTCGCCTCGGATCGACGTACGGCCCGAAAACCTCGCCTACACGGTGTACACCTCGGGCTCCACCGGCCGGCCGAAGGGCGTGATGGTCACCCAAGGCGGCTTCGAGAATGCCTTTGTCGCATGGGAGAAACGGTACCGCTTGGGGCAAGAGGCGACCTGCCATTTGCAGATGGCGAGTTTCTCCTTCGACGTTTGGAGCGGCGACCTCGTGCGGGCGCTGTGCTCCGGTGGCCGGCTGGTGCTCTGCCCCCGGGAATTCTTGCTCGAGCCCGAAGCCCTCTATGCCTTGATGGTCGACCAGGCGGTCGACGCCGCCGAGTTCGTGCCTGCGGTGGCGCGTTCCCTGGTCGACCATCTCGGTAAAGGGCAGCCCTCGGGTGAAGTCCGCGATCTTGCCTTCATGCGCCTGATGGTCGTCGGCTCGGACATCTGGTACATGCGCGAGATGGAATCCCTGGCCAAACTCTGTGGGCCGGCGACACGAGTGATCAATTCCTACGGCGTCAGCGAAGCCACCATCGACAGCACCAGTTTCGAGCTGTCCGCGGGTCACTCGCTGCACGGAGAACGGCCGGTACCGATCGGTCGGCCGTTCCGCGGCAGCCGCCTCTACCTGGTCGACAGCTATGGCCAACCGGTTCCGGAAGGGGTGCCAGGGGAGCTCTGCTTGGCCGGCGCCGGCCTGGCCCGGGGCTACCATGCCAGTCCTGCGCTGACCGCCGAACGCTTCGTACCGGATCCTTTCGCGGCTCGCTGCGGCCAGCCGGCGGGCGCTCGCCTCTATCGGAGCGGCGATCGAGCTCGCTTCTTGCCCGGCGGCGTCGTCGAGTTCTTGGGGCGGGTGGACGATCAGGTCAAAGTGCGGGGTTTTCGCATCGAGCCCGGTGAGATCGAAGCGACCCTCGAAGAGCTACCAGGGGTCCGCCATGCGGTGGTGTTGGCGCGCGGCGAGGGGCAGCAGGAGAAGCGACTGGTCGCTTACGTCGTGGCGGACGGCGAGGCCCCGGTCGATACCACGGCCCTGCGCGCCCTGCTCGGCGATCGACTGGCCGACTACATGGTGCCTTCCTTCTTCGTGGTCCTGGACGAGCTACCGCTGACCCCGAACGGAAAGGTCGATCGGCGGTCGCTACCAGAGCCCGAGTGGTCCCGCCCCGATTCGGCAGCCGCTTACGTCGCGCCGCGTACAGCTTCCGAAGAGGCCCTGGCCGAAATCGTCGAGGAGCTTCTGGGACTCGAGCGGGTGGGAATCTACGACAACTTCTTCGATCTTGGTGGGCATTCGCTGTTGGCGACGCAATTCCTGGCACGCATCCGGCAGCTATTCGAGGTCGATGTACCCCTGCGGGCCATCTTCGAGCGACCGACGGTCGCCACGTTGGCGGTCACGGTGGAAGAGCTGATTCTTGCCGAGCTGCAGGCCTTGGAAGGCGAGCTCGATGATGGCGATGCAGGCTTCGAAGATCCTCCTGTCACAGCAGTAGGTGCCCGAGCGGGCGAGGAGGTCGGACGATGATCGTCGAGCCTGCAACCGAGCCGCTGCGCGAGGCGAACCGCGAGGGGCCTCAGCCGTCGCCCGCCAACGAGGCGTCTGCCGGAATCGGCAGAGGTCGAGAAGCGCGACGCGACCCGCGGGCCGACCGTCACCGCCTGGTGCACGAATGGAACGACACCGCGAGGGTGTTTCCACAGGCAACAGAGACCGTGCGCGATCTGTTCGAAACCTGGGCCCGCCGCTCGCCCGATTCCACGGGGGTGGTCGCGGGCGACGCTTGGCTGAGCTACGGTGAGCTCCAGCGGCGGGCGGGCCGCCTGGCGATCGAGCTCAAGTCGCGCGGTGTCGGCCCCGAGGTGGCGGTCGCTGTGCACATGGAGCGTTCGCCGGCCCAGGTCATCGCAGCGCTGGCGATTCTCGAGGTCGGTGCCATCTACCTGCCGCTGGACCCCGCCAACCCACCTCAGCGGCTGGCCTTTATGCTGCGCGACGCCGAGGCGCGGTTACGTCTCACCCAGAAGCATCTGCGGCAGGAGCTCAACGACCCGGAGGCTGCCGTGCTCTGCCTCGATCAGACGGGCACCCTCGACGGCGAGGCGCGCCCGGTCGCCTCAACGGTGCCAGCCGACGGGGAACGGCACCTGGGTTCCACTCCAAACAACGTGGCTTACATCCTCTACACCTCGGGTTCCACCGGACAGCCGAAGGGTGTCTTGGTCTCCCACCGCGCGATCGTCAACCGGTTGCTTTGGGGACGGGAAGTCTTCGGGCTCGGACCCGAGGAGCGCATCCTGCTCAAAACGCCGCTGAGCTTCGACGTGTCGGTTCTGGAGCTCTTCACAGGATTGGTCAATGGCGGTTGCCTGGTGATCGTTCCGCCCGGTCGGCATCTCGACAATGCCTACCAGGCTGAGCTGATCGCTGAGCGTCGCATTACCAACCTCGAGTTCGTACCCTCCGTGCTACGCCTTTTCCTCGAGGACCCAGGTCTCGCGCAGCGGCCCGCGTCCATCCTCCGGGCGTCGGTGGGCGGCGAAGAGCTGACCGCTGACCTGGCACGACGTTACTTCGAACGGATCGGCGGTGTGCTGCACCACGGCTACGGCCCGACGGAAGCCGCGGTCGATGCCACCGCCTGGCTCTGTGATCCACAGCGCATCGAATCCGTGGTGCCGATCGGTCGCCCTCTGGCGAACTACACCGTACACCTGCTGAGCTTCGGGGGTGAGCTTGCTGGAGCCGACGAGGCGGGGGAGCTGGCGATCGGTGGCGCCGGGCTGGCACGGGGCTATCTCGGCCGGGCCGGTTTGACCGCAGCCCAATTCCAGCCGGATCCGTTGAGCGACAAGCCGGGCAGTCGACTCTACCGAACCGGTGATCTGGCGCGTCGGCGGGCCTCGGGCGAGCTCGAGTTCCTCGGCCGCATCGACCACCAGGTGAAGGTGCGCGGTGTACGGATCGAACCGGGAGAAATCACTGCGGCGCTGATCGAGCACCCGGCGGTGCTCGAGGCGGCGGTGGTGCCGCGGGCCATCGGTACCGGTACGGCCTTGGCAGCTTACGTCGTCCGAGACTCGCGCTGGCCCGACCGCCCCGGCGCGGAGGCCGGCGAGCACGTGGCGGATTGGGAAGCCAACTTCGACGAGGTCTACCAACAGCCAACAGAAGCCGATCCCACTTTCGATATCGCCGGCTGGGACAGTACCTACAGTGGTGACCCCCTGCCGGCCGCCGAGATGCGCGCCTGGCTACAGGACACGATGGCGGGTATTCGCTCCCTCGACCCCCGTCGGGTTCTGGAAATTGGCTGCGGCACCGGCATGCTGGTCCACCAACTCGTCGACCAGTGCGAGCACTATGTCGGGACCGATATCTCGGCGCCCGCCCTGGCGCAGTTGCAGCGCCACCTCGACACGGCCGGAGTGTCGCACGTCGAGCTCACCCAGCGCCCGGCACACCGGTTCGGCGATTGGGCGGCCGGCTCCTTTGACACCGTGATCCTCAACTCAGTGGTGCAGTACTTCCCCAACCAGACCTACCTGGAGCAGGTGCTGGAGCGAGCCGTGGAGGTGCTGGCGCCGGGCGGGGCGATCTTTGTCGGCGACGTGCGCAGCCTTCCGCTGCTCGAAGCGTTCCACACCGCCGTGGCGTTGCATCGAGCGCCTGGGGAGCTGTCCCTGGCCGAACTGCGCCAGCAAGCCGAGACCCACCGGCGGCTCGACAACGAGCTGGTGATCGATCCGCGCTTCTTCCTCGAGTTGGGCTGCCACTTACCCGCCATTTCCCGCGTCGAGATCTTTCCCAAGTGGGGCTGGGCACACAACGAGCTGACCGAGTTTCGCTACCAGGCGATCCTGCATGTGAGTGACGCGGCAACGTCGGCTGCCGATCGGCCTGAGGACGAGGCTGCAAGGCGGATAACTTGGCGCGACTGGCGCCAGGAGGCCATGGGCCTCGAGCGCCTCCGGCGCATATTGAGGGGTGCCGAAGGACCTGTACCCGAGGCTCTGGCCTGGTATGGGGTGCCCAATGCTCGGACAGCCTGGGCCGACGAGGCGGTTCGCCAGTTGGCGGCCGCCGAGAGCCAGCTGACCGCAGGTGCGCTGCGCCGTCGACTCGCCGAGGCAGAGCTACCAGGCGTCGAGCCGGAAGACCTGCGAAAGCTGGCTGAAGATCTGGGCTATGGGGTCGAGCTCAGCTGGTTTCGCCCCGGAGCGGAGGGTGATTTTGAGGTCATCTTCACCCGGCGTGCTCGGGGTACGGCACCGCAGACCAGAGGCCTGTCGTTGCCGCCCAGCCCGGCGAGGCTGCAGTCGCAGGCTGACGAACCGCTGACCAACGACCCACTGAGCGGCCGCTTCGGCACCAAGGTGGTTCCGGAGCTGCGCCGATTCCTAGCCGATCGTTTACCCGAGCACATGTTACCGGTGGCGTTCGTGGCCCTCGATGCCCTGCCCATGACCCGCAGCGGCAAGCTCGATCGCCGAGCCCTGCCGGCACCGGAGATCGGTTCTGCCGGCAACGAGCGCGTCGCGCCGCGGACGCCGCTGGAGAGACAGCTGGCGGCGATTTGGGCCGAGGTGCTCGGTGTGCCGGACGTCGGGGCAGAGGACGATTTTTTCACCCTCGGCGGCCATTCTTTGCTGGCGACCCAGGTGATCTCGCGCCTACGGCACCACCTGGGTTACGAGGTCCCCCTGCGGGACTTCTTTCGTGCGACCACGGTGGCGGCCCTGGCGACCCGCCTCGAGAGTGTCGGCCAGGTCGAAGAAGAGATACAGCTCCGGCGGCTAGACCACACGGAGCCAGCGCCCTTGTCGTTCGCCCAGGAGCGTCTCTGGTTCGTCGCTCAACTGGAGCCGGGCTCAGCGGCCTACAACGTGCCCTACCTGATCGAAATCGAGGGCGAAGTCTGCGCCTCGGCGCTCTCTGCTGCCTGGCAGAGCGTCCTCCAGCGCCACGAGGCTCTACGCACGACCTTCGTGATGCGAGGTGGACAACCGGTCCAGCAGGTCGCCTCGCGAGTCGGCGACGAGGTGTCGTCGGTGGATTTGCTTGCTCTATCGCCTTCGGCCGCCCGGCAGGCGGCCCAGGCCTGGTGCCGGGCGGAAGCGCGGCGGCCGTTCGATCTCGCCCGCGGTCCTTTGGTCCGGCCGATGCTGATTCGGGTCGAGCCGGGGCACTGCTTGCTCTTGCTCTACATGCACCACATCGTGGTCGACGGTTGGTCGCTCGAGGTCCTCTTCCGCGACCTCCTGGCGGCGTACGAGGTTGCTCTTGGGAACGAGCCCACGAGCATGGCGAGGCTGCCGATCCAATACTCCGACTTTGCCCTCTGGCAACGGCGCTGGATCGAGAGCAACGCCCTGGCGGATCAGCTCGACTATTGGCGAAAAAGTCTGCGAGATCTCCCGGACAGCCTCGAATTGATCACCGATCATCCGCGCCCGGAGCGCCAGAGCTTCCGCGGCGACGTGGTCGAGCAGCAGTGGCCCGAGGATCTCGCAACGGCGCTCGGCGAGCTTGGTCAGGCGCAGGGTTCGACGCCGTTCATGGTGGGTTTGGCGGTCTTTCAAGTCTTGCTTCACCGGATCTCCGGTCAGACCGATATCGTGGTCGGCTGTCCGGTGGCCAATCGCAACCGGGTGGAGACCGAAGGGCTGATCGGTTTCTTCGCCAACACCCTGGCCCTGCGCACCGTGCTCGCCGGCGAGGCCGCCTTCGAGGAGGTCCTGGGCCGTGTGTCGAGAACGACCGTCGAGGCCTACGATCATCAGGATCTGCCGTTCGAGCGCGTCGTCGAGGCGTTGGGGCGCCGGCGGGACTTGGCACGCAACCCGCTATTTCAAGTCATGTTCCAGCTGCGTCAGGCGGTCGCGCAACCCGGGCTGCCGGAGCTCTCACTGCAGCCCCGGCAGTTGGCCAACGGCACGGCAAAATTCGACCTCAGTCTTTTCCTCGAGCGCCGGCGAGAAGGACTGGTCGCGCAGTTGGAGTTCAGTACCGATCTCTTCGAACGTAGCACTGCGGTGCGATGTCTCAATCATTACCGGAGCCTGCTCGCTTCGGCTCGTGCGAGGCCCGGCCAGTCGATCTCCGAGTTGTCCTTTCTGACCGCCGGCGAGCGCCAGCAAATCATCGTCGAATGGGCCAGTGCGGATGCCGCTCCGAGGGTGCCCCTCCTGCACAGCTTGGTCGAAGACCAGGTGCGACGCACGCCCGACGCGGTGGCGGTGGCGTTGGATGAAGCTGGCTTGAGCTACAGCGAGCTCGACCGGCGCGCCAACGGTGTCGCGCGCCGGCTTCGTTGCCTCGGGGTTGGACCCGAGACGCGGGTCGGCCTGTGTGCCGAGCGCTCGCTGGCCATGGTCGTGGCGTATCTCGGCATCCTCAAGGCGGAAGGGGTCTGCGTGCCGCTGGACCCGGACTATCCCGCCCGGCGTTTGCGGTTCCTGCGCCGAGACTCGGCGGTGCGCTGGACCGTCGCGGATGCTGCAGGTGCCACGGCCTTGGTCGGTACACGCGGCGTGATTCGACTGGCTCCGGACGGCACGCTGGCTGGCGCGTTGGCCGAGCTGCCGGAGCGTTCGAGCGCTGGCGACCGTCTGGCCTGCGTGATCTACACCTCGGGTTCGACCGGCACTCCCAAAGGCGTGATGCTGCGCCATGCCAGCATCAGTCATCGGTTGCTCTACACCGCCAGGGACTACCCCATGGACGCGGCGGATCGAGTCCTGCAAACCGCGTCACTCAGCTTCGACTTTTCCATCTGGGAGTGCTTCGCCCCGCTGATCACCGGCAGCCGGCTGGTTCTCGCCCGGCCCGGCGCCCAGGGCGATCCCGACGCTCTCTTGCGCACCCTCGTCGAACAACGCATCACCCTCGTCCACTTTGTCCCTTCGATGTTGCAAGTCTTCTTGCGCCAGGCTGAAGTCGAGCGTTGCGTCGATCTGCGCTGCGTTCTTTCGGGCGGCGAGGCCCTTTCCCGCGAGCTTCAGGATCAGCTCTTGGAGCGCCTGCCATGCGCTTTGCGAAACCAGTACGGACCGACCGAAACGACGATCGATACTGCCGATTGGCGATGTTCGCGGGAGGCCGAGCTGGGCCCGATGGTGCCGATCGGGCGAGCCTCGAGTTGCACGTCGTTGCGCGTCCTGGATCAACGTTTGCGCCCCGTTCCGGTCGGTGTTGCCGGCGAGCTCTGTGTTGCCGGCGAGGGTCTCGCCCGCGGCTATCTCGATCGACCGGCGGCAACCGCCGAACGATTCGTGCCGGATCCACGACCGACCGGGCAGCAGGCAAGCGAGGGCGGTGGGCGTCTGTTCCGCACCGGCGACCGGGTCCGCTTGTTGGGCGACGGCAATCTCGATTTCCTCGGCCGGCTCGACCACCAGGTCAAGGTCCGCGGGTTTCGCATCGAACCAGGGGAGATCGAGGCGGCACTCGGCGCACTACCCGCAGTGGGTGAGGCCGTGGTGGCCATGCGAGCGCTGGGGCGTCGAGGCGACGGCTTGGTGGCCTATTGGGTAGCGGCAGAAAAATCTGTGGCACCCGCGGCCCTGCGAGATGAGCTGACAAGTCGGCTACCCGGGTACATGGTGCCGGCGGCGTTCGTCGAATTGAACGAGCTGCCGAGAACTCCGAGCGGCAAGATCGACCGCCGGCGGCTGCCCGCTCCGGCGGTCGGACAGCAGGTTGCCGGGCCGGTGCCTGCCGTCTTACAGCAGGCACCGGTGGCAGAGCTGCTGGCCGGACTCTGGAGCGAGGTGCTGGGCCTTGGTGACATCGGTCCCGAGGACGACTTTTTCGCCTTAGGTGGCCACTCTCTACTCGCCACGCAGGTCGTGTCACGGCTGAATCGGCAGCTCGATATCGAGCTGCCACTGAGCGCTTTCTTCGAACAGCCGACGGTCGCGGGGCTCGCCGCCTACATGACCTCCATGCGCCGACGGGACACGCCGTTGCCGGCAATTTTGCCACGCGACCCCGAGGGGCATTGCCCTCTGTCCTTTGCCCAGGAACGACTGTGGTTTCTTCACCAGCTCGAGACGACGGATTCGAGCTACAACGTACCGGACCTCTTCGAGCTCGACGGGCGCCTCTCGGTGCGGGCCCTGACATCGGCCCTGGCCTGGATCCGTCATCGGCACGAGACTCTCCGCACGACCTTCCCGGCGGTCGACGGACAGCCCCGGCAAGTGGTTTCGCCGAGCTACGAGGCTTCGCTACCGTTGATCGACCTTGCCTCGTTGCCGGCTGCGACGCGTCAGCAGGAAGTAGCGCGGTGGCTCGCTCGCGAAGCTCGCCGGCCCTTCGATCTCGCTGAGGGGCCACTTCTTCGGACCACCTTGGTTCGGCTCGCAGACGAGCGGCACTTGCTGTTGTTCTTCATGCACCACATCATTTTTGATGCTTGGTCCATGGAAGTCCTCCTGCAGGAGCTCGGTGCCGGTTACGCCGCCTTCAGAACTGGCCGGGCTCCGGTGCTACCCGAGTTGCCGGTGCAGTACGC
>JBCCGX010000209.1:0-11377 GCA_039029035.1 Acidobacteriota bacterium
CGCCGCAGACAGATACTCGACCGCGGCATCCAGATCGCCGCGGCGCCGGCAGACTTCCCCCAGATTGTTGAGCGTATCGGACACCGAGGGGTGCTCCTCGCCGTAGACCCGTCGCCGAATGGCCAAGGCATCGGCCAGGAGCTGTTGGGCTTCTTCGCTGTCACCCTGGGCGAACCGCAAGACACCCAACGTGCCGAGAGTGATGGCGAGTTGGGGGTGGTCCTGCCCCAGGAGTCGACGCCGCAGCTCGAGGGCTTGCCGCAGAGGCTCTTCAGCCGCTACAAGCTCGCCGCGGGCGTAGAGCGCCGCGCCGAGATCATTGAGGCTCGTGGCGACGAGGGCATGCCCGTCGCCGAAAAGCCGCCGACGGATCTCCAAGACCTGGCGAAAGAGAGTCTCCGCTTCCTCGGGCCGCTCGAGATCGAACAGGAGGTCGGCGTAGGCATTCAGAATCTCGGCCCACTGCGGACCGTCGCCGGGTGTCCGCAGCAACTCTTGAAAGGCGGAGTCTGCTTCGTCGTAGCGCCCCACGGCATGGAGCCATTGACCGCGGTGGAGCCGGCTAGCGATCGTCTCCGATGCCTGCTCGCCGAAACGCTCCCGGCGTAGATCTTCCGACGCTCGCAAGAGAGGATCCGCATCCTCGTAGAGCCCGAGCGTCAGGTACACCGAGCCGATCAGATCCATCAGCTCGGCCCGGACGTCCGGCTGATCCGCCAGCTCGGCCGCGATCCGCGCAGCACCCTGAGCCAGAAGATCGCGCGCTGTGACCTGTGCCCCTCGGGAGCGCCCGGGGTCGGCGTTCTCGAACAGGCCTCGTAGGAACGAAGCCACCTGCCTCGACTTGTCCCGCTCGATCTGCGCCCGATTGCGCTCTGTCGCCAGCCGGGTGGTGTGGAACGTCACCAGAGAGGCCAGAGTGAGGATGGCCGCCGTAGCACCCCCGACTGCCAGACGGTGGCGGCGCAGAAACTTCCCCGCACGATAGACCAATGTGTCCTGGCAAGCCCTGACCGGCAGTCCTTGTTGGTGGCGGCGCAGATCCTCGGCGAACTGCTCGACCGAAAGGTAGCGGCCACTCTGCTGCCGCTCCAGGGCCTTCCGCACAATGGCATCCAGGTCACCCCGCAGACGGCGCCGCAGTGCCTCGTGCTTGGCGCCCGTCCCGAAGATCCGATCGCTCGGCCGCGGTGGATCGAGCTGGCAGATGGCGCGCTCCTTCTCGCTGCGGCTCAGGCCACGATCCTTCACGTCGCCGTCATAGGGCCGACGACCCGTGAGGAGCTCGAAGAGGAGGACGCCCAAGGAGTAGACGTCAGAAGCGGTATTGAGAGGCTGACCGAGGATCTGCTCCGGGCTAGCGTAGTCGAGCGTAAAGAAGCGCAGCGGCGCAGCGGTGGCACTAAAGTCAGCCGCGCGCTCGGGATCGAGGACCTTGGCGATGCCGAAATCCAGGAGCTTGACCTCCCCCCGGCCGGTGATGAGGATGTTGGCCGGCTTGAGGTCTCGATGCACCACCAAGTTTCGGTGGGCATAGGCCACGGCTGCCAGCACGTCTCGAAACAGACCCAGGCGCTGCTCGACGCTCAGCTCGAGGCGGACACAGTAGCGATCGATCGGCTCGCCATCGACATACTCCATGACGAAGTAGGGCCGACCATCGGCCGTGTTGCCCCCGTCCAAAAGCCGCGAGATGTGGCGGTGCTCCAGGTGCGCCAGGATCTGCCGTTCCTGGCGCAACCGCCTGAGAATCTCGGCCGTGTCCATCCCCCGCTTGACGACTTTGACCGCGACCAGCTTGTGGAAGTGCTGGTCTGACCGCTCCGCCAGGTAGACGGTGCTCATGCCCCCACGGCCGAGCTCGCGGAGGATCTTGTAGGGGCCGACTTGCTGCAAACCGGGTGGCCTACCCTTTTTCTGCTGGGCCGCGAGGCTCAGGGTCTGCGAGATGACTCCATCGACGTGCCGGTCGACACCGGGGGCGGCGTCGAGCAGCCCTTCGATCTCCTCGACCCAGTCGAGGTCCTTGCCACAAGCACGGAGCAGGAAGGCCCGGCGCTCCTGCGGCGCTAACTGCCCAGCGGCATGGAACAGCTCCTCCGTCCGCTGCCAGCGACGTTTGGCGGATGCGTTGACGAAAGAGGAGGGCGGCATGGTCTTGACGATGGCTGCCGGATTCTATCCTCGCGACGAGACCTGCCCAGCGGGCCTCAGCCCAGCCCCTAAGGCGCGGCAGCGCGTCACCTGGGGCGCCAAGCCCCAGGTGAGCGGCCCCGAAGGCGAAGCCGCGCTAGCCTGGACTCTTCCTGATGCTTCTACTGCAAGGCCGTATATGACTGAATCTACGGCGTTAAGCGGTCACTCCGCTCCTCGACGGAGCGTTGCTACGCCTGCGGCGCTTCGAGCCCACAAGCCTTGGATCTCCAGCCATCTACGGCCTCTCGCTACGAAGCTCATGAATGATCCAAGTCAGAAAAGAACCGCTGCCCAGCAGCCGATCAGGGTCCAGGGGTGGGCCAGGCCGCAACCAGCGCCCCCGGCCAAGACGCAAGCCTTGGTTCCATTGTTTCCGCCAGCGGACCAGCGGAAGGTCTCGCAATCCCCATCGTTGTGCGTGCCGCCGCAGTCGGCGACGACCTCCTTCGCACAACTGAGAAACGTCGCCCGGGTGAGCGCGGTGGCGGGGAGCCCGAGGCCTGGCAGAGCCTCGCCGATGCGCGCGTAGACTTCGAGCGCTGCATCCCGCGTGGCGGGCCTGCCGTCGATCATGTAGCTGACCGATTGGCTGCTGCCTCCGAACCCGCTCAACACCAGGAAGTGCAGCGTAACGTTCAGATCCCGACTCGCCAGCCGAAACTCTTGCTGGATCACGCTGGGACCGGGCAAGCCTTCTCGATCGTAGCTCGTCGAGTAGCTACTCAGCGCCGTCAGAGAAGCGGATCTCGAAGTCGCCTCGATCAACTGACATCGCTGGCCGAGGTCGCAGGTGCTGACTTCGACCTTCACCGGTTCGACCTCGACCGGTCTTACCACGGCCGGTTCTACCCCGGCCGGTTCAGAGACCTCTCCCCGGCCAGGGCCCCCTTCGGTCTCGATCCTGCTCTGCCCATCACCTCTGGCGAAAGCAGGCACCGCGACAAACGTCCATCCGATCAAGCTGGCGATCAGCAGACGGCCCGTCGTCATTCCTCGATTGAGCTTCATGTTCTCGACTCCTTGGTGGTTTGAATCGTCTATCGGGGGCGGCGCAGCCCCCGTTCAAAGACGCTTATCGCAGAGTCGAGAACAACTCCCTCATTTGTCTCCCCGGTCACCTGATGAGCCGGTCTCCAGGGCTCGCGAGAGCCAAGACTTCGCGAGCTTCATATCGCGTTCGACGGTGGCATGAGAGAGCCCCAAAGCATGGGCCGTTTCCTTGATCGTCAGACCCGAGAAAAAGCGCAGCTCGAGGATCCTGGCCTTGCGCGCATCGAGCTCGGCGAGCTCGTGCAACGCACGATCCAGAGCCAGGAGCTCCTGTAGCGGGCGCTCCAGTGACGACTGCGGGGAGGCGTGCACTATCTCGTCGAAGGACAGCGCCTCGCTACCCCCGCCGCGCTTGATCGAGAACGTGCGACGGGCAAAGTCGACCAGGATTCTGCGCATCAGAGTGGAAGCGACCGCAAAAAAATGATCGCGCCCCTGCCAGTCGACATCCTTGCCAACCAGGCGCAGGTAGGCCTCGTGGACCAGGGCCGTGGTCTGCATGAGGTCCGCGGAGCCGCGTTTTCTCAGGTAACGATGGGCCAGGCGGTGGAGCTCGGCATAGACCAACGGGGTCAGCTCGTCGAGAGCCTGAGGATCGCCGTCACGCCACTGCAGAAGCAACTCTGTCACACCCGCAACAGCAGGTTGCTCGCGGTTTCGCGTCGTCTCGTGGGTCACGGTCGATGGCCTCGTGGCGATATCGTAAACACCTCCAGCCCTGGATTTTCGCTCTATAGCTCTCGATCAGACAAGGAAGGGTACGCACCAACCCAGTGGTTGTTCGATGCTCGGCATGACACGTGCCCGATCCGAAAACCCTCGCTGTTCTGGGCGAAGAACACGCTGAAGCACCGCAAGGTCACCGTTCGCCAGGCCGAGGGTTGCGTTGCGATGCGAAGCGCCCGCCCTCGGCGGGCGCTTCGCTATTCAGTAGGAACGCCTCAAGCCGGGCACTGCCGGCACCTCACCGGTCAAACCGACACGCCGCAGTGCCGGCCGGCGACTCAATGGGACTCACAAGAGCCATCGGCCTTGCACAGCCAGAGCCCGAAGTTGTACCAGATGACCGTGAACTTGATCTTGTGTCGCTGGAACAGCGGATCAGAATCCAGATCTACGAAGACTTCGTTGTTATCTTCGTCCGGTTCTTGAGATCGAGCCCAAACACCGACATTAGGCCACTGGATCTGGCAAGTGGAAGACGCCGCTGAACCTCCCATGAAGTTGAAGTCGCTCGGACTGATGATCTTCATATTGGCTCGGTTGCCGAGAAAAACGGGGACGCCGGGCTTGTCGCCGACGGAATTGACGGACCTCTGCAAACAAGTCAAGAGGCCCCGGCCGGTGAAATGCCGAAAGACGAACCCATGGTTCGAGTGCGGCACGAACGGGTGCAGGTATCCCAAGATCCTGCGCACGCCGGCCAGACTCGGATTGAGGGCGAAGCTTCGCAGATTGTCCTGTTCGGTGTTCGATAGGCCCCAGGCGCTCGCCGGCAGATCGACGGAATAGGGACTACCGTAGAGATGTTGCATCAGCCAGAGGACCCAACTCCAGTAGGTGGGGTCCGCCACGATAGAGGAGGCGCGGTGGTTTCGTTGCGGATCATTGACCGCCCAGCTCAACAGAGGCCCGAGCTTCGACTGATCGACGTAGTTGAGCCCAAGGCCGGTCATCCGATTCCCCGGACAGGCGCTCCACAGACCGGAGATATAGTCGCTGCTACCGGCTCGGGGACGCCGCGGAAGCCAGCTACCTTGCGAATAGTACTCCACATCTGTCGGGGCTCGGATAGCTGACAAGGCGAGCTTGGTCCACTCCGTGCGCAGCCAGCGCTGCGCATGGGCCGTGGTCAACGGGTCGTTGTTCACGTTCCGAGCCCAGTGGAGGACCGCGAGGACGGAAGCAACGTTCCATGATTCATAGATCGAGCTGCACCCTTCGAGGCCGTTGTGCTGACGCCAGCCGCCATCGCCGTTCATGAAGGCTTGCAGATCGGCCAACAGGCTTCCGTCGCTGTCCTGGCCGCTATAGACCAGGGCAGCCCGGGACACGATTGGAATATTGCCCGATCCAGGAATAGGACCGTTGAGCAACGACCCGCCCATGCACCGGCGGACCTCACCTGCATCGAACGGGAGTCCTTGGACGGCGTTCAACAAAGCTGAGATCGCTCGGTTGTGGAAACCGGGGCAAGAATCTTGGGCACTTGCAGGTCGAGCGCCAAAGAGCCAGAACACACAGAGGGCGGAAACGAGAAAGCTTGTTGCCTTTCGACTCACAGGGATCTCCTTTCAAGTTGGGACTTTCGCGGCGAAAGGATTTTCGCTGCACCAGGTTCCAACAAACCGACCCGCTACCCGGTGAGGCGACGCGAAGGAAGCCCTGAGGAATCTCCGAGGTCGACCTAAGGCAGGCGGAGCAGCGACCCATCCGCTGCGTTGCATGGACACCTCTTTGCGAAGGGTCCCGAGAGTCGGGTCACGGCGCGCCGATCTCGAGCCTCGCCCAAGGAGCGCCACCTGAATCCTCGAGCGCCTGTCTCGGCGCCCAGGAGGACTCGGTGAGGTGAGGACAACGTGTCGGCAGAAGTGCCCGGGCGTTCGTCAGCTCGCCGAGCGCTCGGGGGCCTTGGGCAGGCCGAGACAGCTCAATAGCTCTCGGTATCCAGGCTCGCCACGGATGGGATCGAGACGCGGGTCGAAACGGGCGAAAACGAGTTGCCAGTTGCCGGCCTCTTGGCACGCTCGCTGGAGCAGATCGAGCCCTTGCCGCAAGTGCCCGTCTTGCAGGGCGACCAGGGCGAGTTCGAACACAGGGGATTTGCCGCCTGCCGCGAGACCTTCGAGACGGCGCCGATGCAATGCCCAGAAGTCCTCCAGGCTGGCCACCGGTGGCGTCTCGAACGCGGCCAGGAAAGCATTCGCCTGGGCGAGCGCAGCCGCCGAGTCACCGGTCTGCATCGCTGCTCGAATCCCCAGCCACATCGTCGAAACGTCGCGGGGGGCGAGCCGGCTCGCCTCACGCGCGGCCCGGGCAGCCGATGCGTGCCGGCGCGCCAGAAATAGAAAAAAGGCCTGATCCGCGGCGAGCGCGAATTCCTCGGGATCCAAGGCTCTCGCCTGCTGAATCTCCAGCAGGGCCTCCGGCAGCCGCCCTTCGGCGGCCAGCAGAGATCCGTTGGCGTGTCGGCCCCGCGCCGATTCCGCATCGAGCGCCAGAGCCCGCGACAAGTGATGGCGAGCCTCGTCGAGTGAGCGATCGTGGTAGAGCTTGACCAGGCTCAGGCTGACCCATGGATCCGCCGTTCCGGGGTCGAGCCGAATAGCCTCGCGGGCGCTTGCTTCCGCCAGCTGCGCAGCGGCGGCCGGACCGAGCAGCGCTGCGCCGCGGAGCGCCGCCCGGGCGAGCGCTGCACGGGCGGGAGCAAAATCCGGCGCTGCCTGAGTCACTTCTTGCAACAAGACGATCCCCCGGCGAAAGGACTCCGGCGCGGAGGCGGGCAAGGGCCTGCCCAGGCTCACCAGATACCGTCCCTCGAGGTAATCTTCGAAAACACCGGTGGCCAAGACCGGAAGCTCCCGGGCACGAGCGGCCGGAGCCAGCCGGACACCGATGGTCCGAGCGATGTCCGTGGCGACCCACCGTTGCCAGGCCAGAAGCTTCCGGGAGCTTCCTTCATAGCTCTCGGCCCACATCAACTCCTGGTCCCGATCGAATAGCTTCAAGCTGGCCCGCACTTGCTCGCCAACCCGCATGGCCGAGCCGGTCAGGGCGTAGTCGAAGGCGACCGGAGGAGCCGGCGCCGCGTCGACCTCACCGCCGAGGGCACCACTCGTCGCGGCCCCGATCAATCGCAAGTTGGACCCATGGGCACGTGCCAGTTGGGTGATGAGCTCCTCGGTGAGGCCGAGTCTCAGGACCGGATCGTCAACCGTCTCGTGCAGGCCGCTCAGCGGCCGGACCAGCAGAGTCGGCACCTCGCCGGTGGTGATCGATCGACCACCTGAGGCCAGGTATCCGATTAGCGAGGCTAGAAGCACTAGAAGCACCAGCCCGAAAGCCAGCCTAGGGACCCACCCAAGCCGGTTGGCGGTGGTCTCGGGCGGCTCCGCTTCGCCTTCGCCCGCCGTCGCTACGGCGGCGACCGTGGACTCGGCAACCGGTTCCAGGTCACCGGCGAAACGATAGCCGACACGCGGCAACGTCTGGATGTACCGCTGCTGCTCGGCATCGTCGCCAAGCAGGCTGCGGATGTGCCGGACGGCAAAATTGAGGCTCGAGTCGCCGTCGATGAACGTGCCGTCGCCCCAAATGGTCTCGACGATCGTCCGCCGCTCGACCACTTCTCCGGAGTGGTCGAGTAGCAGCAGCAAGATCCTCGCCGGCTGTTGTTGCAACCGCAGGCGCTCTCCGCCGCGGAACAACTCCAAGGATCGGGCCCGGAACTCGAATTCACCGAAGCGGTAGCAGCCACTGGTCTCCATGGTGCCACGCGCTCCGTTGCCGTCCGCCGCATACAAACCGAGGTCTCCGGACCCATGGGGGGCTTCGCCGTTCCTGCCGACCGACTCGTCCGATCGAAAGGTAGTCAGCGGTTGCATCGATGTCAAGGTCACCTCCAGTCTAGCTGCTGACGGTCAACGAGAACGCTGACGATCAATTCATGAAGGTGAAGTTCGGCGAAGTCCTGGCACAGTTTTCATCAAAGACCGGCCGAATCAACTGGTCTGCGAGCACCTCTACCGCAGTAACAGCCGCCACTCCTGTGATTGGCCGATCAGTTCCGGCCGGCAGACCGAGCGAGGGTGCGATCAGATCACCGTCGAGGTACCGAAACGGGGACGATACAGTATCCGCTACGAGGCCACCCGTGACCGCAGCAACGCCTCCCAAAGCGATAAACCCACTCTTGACGACCTTTGCGGGGGAGCTTCCGGCATAGACGTAGTGCAGGAGTCCGGCCAGGAAGTGTGCATCTCGGGTTTGAGGTGGCCGCGACCTGGCACATCTCATTATCGATCCATCACCTATCACAGCCTTTTCAGCTAGCTCTAGTGAAACGACAAAAGGGTGCATCAGCGCCCGTGGGTAGAAGCTTCTCTGGTAGAAGCCGTGCCCTGCGGGCGGGTCCGGCAAAGTCCTGCCGACTAAGTCGACCGGGTCGGAAAAGCCTGCCACGTCGATCGTGTCTGTGAAGACTCCCTTCGGATCGGGCTCCGGCTCGGCGGCGGTTTCACAGCCGTTGCCGTCGCCTTTCTCGTCGTCCTGACATTTGGCCTCGTCCTTGGCCTTCAGCCCCGTCGGATCGGTGAACCGCATGGGGTTGCCCTGGGCGTAGGCGTAGCGATTGTGGCTCTGCGGCCGAAGGGGATCGCCCTTCAACGGATCGACGTTAAGAAAGCGGGCGTTGTGGGCGTGATAGTGCCGCGCTCGCATGTAGTCCAAGTCGTCGAAATCTTCCGGTTGGCCATGACTGTCCCTTTCGGCACCGGTGAACTGGACCGGCTCGAAGACCTGATTCTCATCGGTCGCCTGGCGGCCGTAGGGAAAGTAGGCATGGTAGCTGTAGACGCGGCCGTCCGCATCCGTCACCAGGCGCGGCGTCCTCAGTTGATCGACGTGCGTATGCCGGGTCGTGCTGCCGAGGACCCGGGTCGCCAACAGGCTCGAGCCTCGGTAGATGTAGTCTCTCAACCGGAAGACCTGCACCGTCGCGGTCGACCGATTGTCGATCAGGTAGGTCAGCAGCTTGCCTCCCGGGGCACGGAGATACCAATGAGTGAATCCGGTGAGCACCTGATAGGCAGCGAGGCGCAGACCGGCGGCATCATAGAGGTAGACCCAATCTTCACCGTCTCCCTCGAATCGCGACAATTGGTTGAAGGCGTCGAAGGAGTACTTGTAGGTGAAGTAGGACGTCTGATTGCCTGCGCCGTCATAGAGCGTGTCGGTCAAGCGGTTGGTCCTGGCGTCCACCGCCAAGGTCTGGACCACCGGGCTGCCGCCCTCCTCAGTGCGGATCGAGCGCACGTTGCCGAAGGCGTCGTAGGTGTACGTCTGGCGTCGCCCTGGTCCCGCTGACAGCGCCGTCCCTTCGACCACCCGGCCGACAGAGTCGTAGAGGTACCAATCGTCGCCGATGCGCACCGGGCTACCGGTGCCGTCGTAGACGAACTCACCGGACGTCCAGTCACCGTCGCTGCCCGAAGTCCACGGGCAGCCGCCGAAGGTCGGGCAGGTCGCACCAGTGGTCGAAATGCTCGCTGGCCGCCGCATGCGATCCGGGTCGAGTGCCACGGTGTCGGTCACGCCATTGGAATGGACCACTTGGCGGAGCCTGCCGTTGGAGTGGTAGGCCAGAGCGTTGGCATAGCCTGGGATGGAAGTCAGAAATCCATCGGTGTACTCGTAGCTCACCGTCGGCGCCGCCGGCAGATTGCCATCGTCGCAGAAAGGATGGTCCGGCGCACAGTCCGGGTAGTCGATGGTCGCCACTTGCCCCAGGGGATTGTAGGAGTAGCTCTGCTCGAACGCCTCACCGGTCGAAACTTCGGTCCGGACATGATCGATGGCACCGCCGCGACCGCCGTAGGTGAAGCGCTGGGTGACGACGGCGTCCAGAGGAACTGCCGGCTCGAGGTAGTTGTGCCGCTTGGCTCGAATCAACTTGCCCTGGCTCCAGCCAGCGCTGTTGCCGGTGGCATAGGTCATGGACTTCAGCGGCCGACCGTCGGTCTCATCGATCTGGGTCACTCGGCTGGCGCGATCGAAAGTCAACATCAGATCGTTGGGGCCGTCGACGATACGAGTCGCGTTGCCCAAGGCGTCGTGGTCGGAAAAGAACACGCGGCCATCGTCAGCGTCGCATCCGGATGAGATCTTTCCCTTCTCGGGATGGGCCGTCGACAGAGCAAATCCGCGCCAATCATAATCGTAGCAGCGGGTCTGGCTAGCGGTCGCAGCGGTCGTTTGAGACTCGGTCAGGTGACCCAGCAAATCGTAGCTATAGGCCGTTGTCACGGCGGCGCCGGAGGGGCCGGAAGGCTCTTCCACGGCCACTAGGCGCCCAAGACGATCATAGATCTCGCTCCGGCTGACGTCTGTTTCCACAATCTGCCCGCCGGGTGAGCTCCGCGCCGTACCGATCGATTCGGTCCGTGTCACCCTGCGAACACCCTCGTACTCGATCCGGACCTCGTGGTCGTCGGGCAGAAGAATGCGCCCCGGGCGCCCGAAGGCGTCGAAATCCAGGTAGCGCGTCCGCCCGGCGGCCGCGCCGTCGTCGCGTTCGGAGATCGAGGTCACCCATCCCATGGGGTTGTACTCGGTCTCTCGGACGCCCCAGGTTCCGCTGGCCGAGCCGTCGGGCAGAGCAATCTCGTGCAGCGTTGGGCGTCCGAACTCGTCGAAGCGTCGGACGGTCTGCGCCAAGACTGCCGCCTGCTCGGAACCGTTGCCCCGGCGTCGCACCTGCACTGTGGCAGGAGACGACGGTGCAATGGTTGCTCGAGAGTACGACATCTGGGTCCAACCCAGTTGCCCCGATGCCGGCTTGATCCATTCCAGGCGTCCGAGGATGTCGTATTCATAGGCCGTCTCTAGCCCTGCCGAGTCACGGCTCGCCGCGGCGAGACCGGTGCTCCAATCGATGTCGAGATCCAGACTCAGAAATCCGAGTCCCGCGCCGCTGGCGTCCTTGAAAGCGGAGGTTTGGCGCACGCCGGAGCGGTACGTGTGATCGACGCGGTAGGCATCTTCAGTCGGTAGAGCCAGCGTGCACAGGCTGCCCGTCGATAGGCCGCCGTCCCTAGCGCCAAAGTAGCGCTCGCGGGTGAGATCTCCGCGTGCATTACGGCTGAAGACGTGCAACAGGTCGTCGGCGGAGCGCCCCGTGTTCTTGCGAATGCGGTGCCGCAGGAGGAATCCCGTGTCGGCTTCAAAGCAGAATTCCGAGGTGGCGGTCTCACCTCCCTCCTGGATCTGGCGCTGGTCAAAGGTCGTCAGCACCCACGGCCCGTCGGTCGGAGGCAGGGTGAAGGTGTGCCCCGGACCGAAGCTCGAGTTCGTAATGTCGTAATCGAAGGTCCCTCGCGCCGGGTTATACCGTGTCGTGACCTTGCGCTCGCCG